>JAFKFP010000127.1 GCA_017308185.1 bacterium
CGACATCACCCGCTTTATCTCGATACCGTACGTCTCCGAAAACAGCTTCGCCGTCGCCGCGCTGTCGTTCGATCCAATCACAATGTGGTCGATGTGTGTCGCCCCGATACCCATCTCAGTGCTCCGCTATCGGCTGGGCGAACTCGACCAGCACGCCATGATTCGACTTCGGATGCAAGAAACAGATCATCCCCGCGAGCCCCGGCCGCGGCTTCTCGTCGATGAGCTGGATACCCTTCGCACGCGCCGCCTCGAGTTCCGCCTCCACATCATCCGATTCGAAGCAGATGTGGTGCATCCCTTCGCCTCGCGTCTCCAGGAAGCGCGCCACACCAGTGTCGTTCCGCGTGGGTTCGAGCAACTCAATCTCCGAGCCGCCGACCTTCAACAGGATGCCGCGCACACCCTGGTCGTCGATCACACGGTCCTCCGTCACCGGCAACCCGAGCGCGTCGCGATAAAACTTGAGCGCCTCATCGGCACTCCTCACAACCACGCCCACATGGTGGATCTTTGTCAACATGCGTTGTCTTCCCTCGCTATCGTGATGCTGTTTCTTCTGGGACCGAAACAGGCCCGGTCGGCCGCACGCCTTCCATGCCCGCGAGCTTCGCCGCGATCTCGTGCCAGTGCTCAACCGTATGGTCGATCGTCGATTGCACAAGCACGTTGTACACCGACCCCTCGGTCGCGATGTCTTCGTCGCTCGCCAGGTCGATCTCATCCACCAGCCGCTGATGCCCGCCCTTCAACTGCTCGTACACACTCTGAAACCCCAGCTCGGCCTTGCGCTGCCGCCGGTCCTCGTTCCATTCGTTAATCTTCGCTTCGTCGAAATCCAGCAACTCAGGCCGTTGCCCCTCCCGCAGCTCCCGGAGCGCCTTCAGGACTTCCGCCTCCCACGTCGCCACATGCCCCACGATGTCCTTCAGCGACCACTCGCCAATGAACGGCCGGTCGATATCCCGAATACGGCACGTCTCGATATTCCGCACCAATTGATTAAACTCAAGGTTGAGCCGCCCCACCAAAAACCGCCGCTCCTCCGATAACGACCGCGGGTCATCCTCAGACATTCATCATCCCCCACTCGGTTCTCGGAACTCGGTTCTCGGAACTCACTAAATCACCACCGTCTCACGCTGCTCGCCCCACACGTTTCGCAGCGTGTGCGCGATTTCGCCCAGCGTCACCCGCGACTCCACCGCGTCCACCATGATCGGCAGCAAGTTCTCCGTGCCCTGCGCCGCCGACTTCAACTTCGCGAGCAGCGCCTCAGCCTTCGCGGCATCGCGATTCGCCCGCAGCGCACGCAGCTTCTCCGCCTGCCGCTGACCAATCGACGGGTCCACCCGCAGCAGGTTGTCCGGCCGCTCCTCCTGCTGTTCGAACTGGTTCACCCCGACGATGATCCGCTCCTTCTCCTCGACCTGCCGCTGATACCGGTACGCGGCCTCCTGGATCTCCTTCTGCTGGAAACCCTTCTCGATGCCCGCCAGCGCGCCGCCGAGCCCGTCGATCGTGTCGATGTACTCCTGCGCCTCGGCTTCGAGCCGGTTCGTCAGGTCCTCCACGAAGTACGATCCGCCCAGCGGGTCGATCACGTCGCCGACGCCGTTCTCGTACGCCAGCACCTGCTGCGTGCGAAGCGCCACCTGTACCGCGCGTTCGCTCGGCAGCGCGAGCGCCTCGTCCCACGAGTTCGTATGCAGCGATTGCGTCCCGCCGAGCGCCGCCGCCAGCGCCTGCACCGTCGTCCGCACGATGTTGTTCTCCGGCTGCTGCGCCGTCAGTGTCGCCCCGCCCGTCTGCGTGTGGAACCGCAGCATCATCGACCGCGGGCTCTTCGCGTTGAAGCGCTCCTTCATGATCTTCGCCCACAACCGCCGCGCCGCCCGGAACTTCGAAACTTCCTCAAGGAAGTTGTTATGACACGCGAAGAAGAAGCTCAGCCGCCCCGCGAAATCGTCCACATCGAGCCCCGCGCTGATCGCTGCGTTCACGTACTCGATGCCGTCCGCCAGCGTAAACGCGATCTCCTGCGCCGCCGTGCACCCCGCCTCGCGCATGTGATAGCCCGAGATCGAAATCGTGTTCCACTGCGGCACCTCGTCTTTGCAATAGGCGAAGATGTCCGTAATCAGCCGCATGCTCGGCTTCGGCGGGTAGATGTACGTCCCCCGCGCGATGTACTCCTTCAGGATGTCGTTCTGGACCGTCCCGCCCAGCTTCGCCGCCTCCACACCCTGCTGCTTCCCGACCGCCACATACAGCGCGAGCAGGATCGACGCCGTCGCGTTGATCGTCATGGACGTCGTGACCTTGTCCAGCGGGATATCCTTGAACAGGGTGTGCATGTCCTCGATCGAACTGATCGCCACGCCCACCTTGCCGACCTCGCCCGCGGCCATCGGGTCGTCCGAGTCGTACCCGATCTGCGTCGGCAGGTCGAACGCCACCGAGAGCCCCGTCTGGCCGTGGTCCAACAGGTAGCGGTACCGCTCGTTCGACTCCTCCGCCGTGCCGAAGCCCGCATACTGGCGCATCGTCCAGAACCGCCCGCGATACATCGTCGGCTGGATGCCCCGCGTGAACGGGTATTCGCCCGGGAACCCAAGCGCCGTGGTGGGGTCGAATCCGTTCAGGTCATCCTGCGTATAGACCGGTTCGAGCGGCATTTTGCCCGTCGTCTCGAACGACTTCTGGCGCTCCCGCGACTTCTCGACCGCCTTTTGGTAAGGCCCCGAGAGCCAATCGCGCTTGGTGGAAACAGTCATGAGTGAGCTACTCCGAAGGGCATGAAGAGGCCCGCCACGCAGGCCATTCGCGTAGTCCGAAGTATAGGGGCGCGGGGAGCGGGGCGGCAAACGGGGGCAACGATGCTATCGCAGACCGAGAAGGCGTTCCATCGCCATGTCGCGCAATCTAGGTCTCATCACTAGCACGCTCGAACGCCACGTACGCCGGAGTTGCGCGATTCTTTCCGGTGCTGCGTCGGCTAGACGCGCCGCGAGAAGCGCCATCCGGGGACGAAACGCCGGACGGCGTGGCACGCCCCGGTCGTTGGGGCCGAGGGCGCCAAATGCTACCCCGAGCGCGCGCTCGTCCCGCGCTTCAATCGCCTCGAAGTACCGTAGCGTCATCAGTGACTCGTAGTCGGACCAGCCCGGCAACGTCGACAGTTCCCGGGAGTTCATTACACCTGCCCCAAAGACTGCCGCAGCCACCTGCCTACGGAGTACAGTATCTGCCACCAAGTCATTACAGATCAGACTACTGAGTCCCGCAATCTCCGAGTCTCCACCAAACTTAGCCATGTTGATTACTGCAGCCGATGCCAAGCGTGGTGCTTTCTCATGGAACTCACTGAGAACCTGTCGCGCCCATTCCACAACAGCACCGCGAACGTGAACCGAGTCGTCGTTGGGGCATGTCGCTATGAACTCTTGTAAGAGGAGATCAATGTCCTCGTATATCCCGCCGAACCTGGCCGCCACTTCGCGCAGATCTGATACCATCCGCGGTGAAAGACGGTAGTTTCTCAGGTATTCCAAGATCGCGGGCGCCGAACCAGGGAACTCAGTTAGGTGTGACACGCAACGCTTTCGCAAATAGTTACTACCTAAGTGTCGTGATGCGGTATAGTATCGTCGTAACACCCGTTCCCATCCCTTCGCCCTAGTGTCCGCCGGAACCCCGAGATGGCGCTTAATACACGGATCGAACTCCGCTAGTGGGATGGACACGCCTGTATCCCAGAGTACTTGGAAGTCCCCAAGTCTATCATTCTCAACTTTCATATAGTCTGTTTCGAACTGTCGTGATGGTATCACTCTCGTCTTAGCACTGTTTGGATAGAGACCTAATCGTTCTAGAGACCTCTGAATACGGTTGATCTTGTGCATGGCATCAGTATGAGAAGATGCGCCGATCACCACGTCATCCATCCAACGACTATATTGATTCTGGCCACCCTCGTGAATGAACTCTTGATCTAGCGCCGCAAGGTAGCTGTGTGCCAGGATCCGACTGCAGTCATAATCTTCTTGCGGGAGCCCCGAGATAGGCGATGTCCGGTAGCCAGGTATTATGTCGCATTCTCGGATGAGTTTCTCAACGAGTCGGATGGGCTCGTCGGCAAGACGTGTTCGGGCGCGAACATGGTCGAGAAGGAATTGCAAAGGTATGGAAGGAAAGAAATTCGAGATATCGGTTTCTACCAAGTAATCGTGGCTCTCCGTCATCGTCCACAACTTCGCTTGCCGCCTCAGCCATTCGCGGAACCAGCCGCTGTCGCGGTCGCCAGGCGAGTCCTCATGGGTCTGCTTTGTGTCACTTCTACCGAACCGCGCCCAGGGAGACGATGGCGCCAGTAGGTCCACTTCCGCCCGAGACACGAGAGCCTTGTACACAAGTTGATCCCGTAAGGCGAGGAAGGCACAGGGCCGAGTGAGTCCAAGCGACTTAGCCTCTCTCACGAACTCGGGAGGAGATGGACGATACCGCCCGGAGCAGACATCGTCGACCAACAGAGCCACCTGCGCGTCAAGATCCCAATCGAACCAGACAGACTCAATCGGATCGTGCGCCAACTCGAAGTCAGAAAAGGCAGCACGACGCTTGAGGGTTCGGAGTGAGCGCTTCCAGTGAAACTTCAAGCTCTCCGGCCCGAATATGTCCGCGAGTCCAAGTGTCTGGTCGCTGGTCACGCGCCCCCCGCGGACGTTAATGTGACTACGATTGGCTTACGTTCAACTTTCCGAACAATCTGGCCGATCTTCGCATTAGCGTGGCACATCTCTGAAAGCCGGAGCCCAGTTGCTCGCGGGCGGCCAGGCCTACGCCTAGCGCGGCCCGCACTCACGGCTGCCACCCGCCCCTTCAACCTCCGCCCCGCCCCGCGTAACCCTCACCCCATGCCGTCCCCGTTCCCGGCTCCCTGTTCCCCGTCGTGCACACGTGCGTACTCATGCGTACCCGTGCGTACTGAACGCGAAAAACAATTCGGAGGGTGTCGCCATGGTCACCTATGAGCCCGTTACGCCCCGCGAGCAGCCTGCCCCGGCCGCATCCGGGTTCGCCCCCTACACCGGCTGCGAGGGCATCACCCGTCGCGGTCTCCCCTGCCGCTTCCCCGCCCGCAAGGGCACCAACTTCTGCATCAATCACGAGCCCGGCGCGCACACCCGCGAAGCCGCCTCACGCGCCGGGACAGCCGCCGCCGAAGCCCGCGAGGACCAGCGCCAGGAGACCG
>JAFKFP010000128.1 GCA_017308185.1 bacterium
GCCAGGCAGTCGAACTCCTGGCAGAGCGCCGCGATCTGTTCGAGTTCGGCTCGCGTGAACACCTTTCCGCTCGGGTTGTTTGGCGTGTTCACGATAATCGCGCGGGTGCGCGAACTGAAGGCGCGCCGCAGCGCATCCGGATCGATCGCAAAGTCCGGCCCTTCGAGGGTGACGAAGACCAGGTTAGCGCCGCTCATCGCCGCGTCCGGGACGTAATTCTCATAGAACGGCTCGAACACAATGACTTCGTCACCGGGCTCGACGACCGCGAGCATGGCGCACATCATCGCTTCGGTCGCGCCGCACGTGACGGTGATCTCGCGCTCCGGGTCGAAGTCGAGGCCCATGAACCGCTTTGTCTTCGCCGAAATAGCCTGCCGTAGCCGCTGCGAGCCCCATGTGATCGCGTACTGGTTCACATCCGCGTTGATCGCGTCGATTGCCGCCTGCTTGATGAATGCCGGGGCGGGAAAATCCGGGTAGCCCTGGGCGAGGTTGATCGCATCGTGGAGCATAGCGAGCCGCGTCATCTCGCGGATGACCGACTCGGTGAAGACGCTCGTGCGTGTGGCGGCGTGGATACGTGCGGGAAGGCTCATGAAGCCGATTGTGGATTTCCGGGTGGCCGTTGTCGAGATTGGCCGCGGCATGGGAGTGGAACCGTCGCGCGGGTGGCTCGTCAACCTGAGACGGTTGTCACATTCCTCACCGCGTAGNNNNGTAGGCGGCGCGCCGTTGGCTCGCTGTTGCGCCGCGATTGCCTCGGCAATGTTCGCCGGCATCGCCCGGCACGAACACACATCCGCGTGTTCGCGGTGCCACGCCACCCGCTGTTCGAACGTCGCATTCTTTGGCATCTTGTGCTGCAGGTGCCATTCGCGATTCAACGCTACTGCCATACCGGCATCATATCACGCGGTGTTATTCACCCATCTACGGCGATGCCGAGGGCGATCCCGCGGCTGTCGCCTCGGCCGGTGGCGCGTACGTCACCCCTACCTTCGCCAGCGCCGCTTCGAGATCGGCAGGCTTCACTTCGCCCAGCTTCTCTGCGCGCAAAATGCCGTCTTTATCCACAAAGAACGTGGTGGGCAGACCCTGCCCGACGCGATAGTGGTCGGCCACATCCCCGTTCGTGTCGAGTACGGCGGGGTACGTCGCGCCGAGGTCGTTCAGGATGCCGAGAGCGTTCGCTTGCGGCTCGAGGTAGTCCACGCCGAGCACCACCACGTTATCCGGCATGGTCTTGTACAGCGTTTCGAACTCGGGGATCTCATGCTTGCAGGGCGCGCACCAGCTCGCGAACCAATTCACCACCACCGCCTTGCCTTTGAAGTCCGAGAGCTTCACCACTTTCGAGGGGTCGCGAGCGTCTACCAGCGCGAAGTTCGGCGCGGGCTTGCCAATGCTTGGGCGCGCCGGGTCCAACACGCCCGTGTTCGGATACGGCGTCGTGCTCACAAGCGAGGATGGCGATGGCAGCCCGGTCACGCCCTGCGGGTTGTCCGAGCCACCCGACACGAACAGGTACACTCCCACGCCGATAGCGATAGCGACGGCGATCGCGAGCACTCCATAGGATGCATATCGTCGGCGGGTCGAATTCTGCGGTGTTGGCGAATCTGGTGTCGTATCTCTCATGCAGCAGCCAGGAACTCAGTCCCCCCAGTATGGTAGCAACGCCGCCGTTCATGCACCGTTAACGCGAGATGCCCGACCATGGGATGCACATGGAGACTACTGCGCCCGCCCCGGCACGCATCCTGGTGGTCGAAGACGAAGAGGCGTTGCTCTTCACGGTCGCCCACAATCTTGCGAAGGAAGGCTATGACGTGGTCACCGCCAGCCGCGGTGACGACGGCCTCCGCCTTGCCCGCGAACGCCGGCCAGACCTCATCCTCCTCGATGTGATGTTGCCGGGCGTTGATGGCATCCAGGTCACACGGCTCCTGCGCCGCGATACCGACGTGCCCATCATCATGATGACCGCGCTCGCCGGCGAGCGAGACCGCGTAGCAGGCCTCGACATCGGAGCCGACGACTATATAACCAAGCCGTTCGGGATGCGCGAACTCCTTGCACGCGTGCGTGCCCTCTTGCGCCGATCGAGTCACCCCGCGCAGGCAGAGCCGGATGACCCCGCCCACATCACGTCCGGCGACCTCACAATCGATACGGCCCGCCGGGAAGTCACGCGCGGCGGCGAGTCAGTCATACTCAAACCCAAGGAGTACGACCTGCTGCTGTTCTTCGTGCAGCATCGCGGGCGCATATTTACACGGGAGCAGATACTTAACCGTGTTTGGGGTGATGATTTCGATGGTGGCGCACGGACAGTCGATGTCCACGTCCGCTGGTTGCGCCAGAAGATCGAAGGCGACCCGGCGCAGCCCACGCGCCTTCGTACGGCGAGAGGCAGCGGCTACCTCTTTGAGGGCTAGCCGCCTATGAGCCGCCGTCTCGTCATCCTCGTCGTCGCGATCGCCGTCACGGTCGAGGCCGTCGATTTCGTCGTTTCCGGCATCCTCGTTGCGGCGGGCGCGCCATGGCCGGCGTGGCTCATCGTCTCGGTCGCCGGGGCGTTTGTCGCTGCATTCGCCGCCTGGCTGGTATTCCGGCACGTGGCTGTTGCGCTCGATACGGTGCAGGCCGCATCAGAGCGCCTTTCGGAAGGTGAATTCACCGAGCGCGTGCCCGAACTCCCCGGGGCGGCCGGTGAACTCGGTTACCACTTCAACAGCATGGCCGCCCGCATGGAGAACCTCTTCGACGGCATCGCGGCCGAACACGCGCGCCTCGAGGCCGTCTTCGATGCGGCGCGCGACGGCATGGTGGCAGTCTCCGCGGATACCACCGTGCGGTTCATGAATCCTGCTGCCGTGCAACTCTTTGGTGTGCCCATGATCGATGCCATCGGCCGCTCACTCATCGAGACGGCCCGCGATTACGAACTGGATGCCATCGTCCGCAAAGCCGCCGCTGGCGCCGAGCAAGGGCCGTCCGTCATCGCCTTCGGCCCGGACCGCACGTCATTGCGCGTGTCCGCCGCGCCCATTCGCGATGGCGGCGACTGGTCGGTGCTGCTTACGCTGACTGACCTTACCGAGGTCCGCCGGCTCGACCAGGTGCGCCGCGACTTCATCGGCAACGTGTCCCACGAACTCCGCACACCGCTCGCTTCGATCCGTGCCATGGTCGAAACGCTTGAAGATTCTGATCTCGACGACCATGACACGGCCGCGGAGTTCATGCGCCGTATCAGACAGCAGGTCGACCGTTTGAGCATGCTCGTGCACGAACTGCTCGACCTCTCGCGTATCGAGTCCGGGGCGGCCGAACTCAATCCCGAGCCGGTGAGCCTGCGGGAGGTGGCCAGCGAGGCCGCCTCGCTGCTTCGTATGCGTTCGGAGCTCACACACATCACCATCGACCTGCCGCCGGAAACCGATGACGCGAGCATCGAGGCCGACCGCTCATCCGTGCTCCGCATCACCAGCAACCTCCTCGACAACGCGATGAAGTACGGGCGCGAGGGCACCGCAATCACCGTCCGCATCCACGATGAGGGCCCCGTTGTTGCACTATCTGTCCATGACGATGGCCCAGGCATTGAAGAGCAGGCGCTGCCCCGTGTCTTCGAACGCTTCTACAAGGGCGACACGTCCCGTACCGGCGAAGGGGTTGGCCTGGGGTTGGCTATCGTGAAGCATCTCGCACGTGCGCACGGCGGGACGGCCGAAGTGCAGAGCAAACCTGGCGAGGGCGCCACGTTCACCGTCCGCCTCCCCAAGCGTTTCACGGGACGCCGCACCACCGAGCCGTGACCCTCCGGTTCGCCGGTTCGCAGTCCCCGTCTCGTTCTCGGCGTCCACCTGCCCGTTCCCTGTTCCCGGTTCTCAACCCCTCGTACACTTAGCCTTGCGGATACACCGCCAAACTCACCTCCCAGGACTTGCCATATGTCTACGCCTCAAACCGGCTCGCTCATCCCACCTGCCTACGAGCCGGCGAGCGTAGAAAGCCGCATCTATCAGATGTGGGAGGACGCGGGCTACTTCACTCCCCGCGACGATCGCGGCCGCGACCCCTATTGCATCATCATGCCGCCGCCGAACGTCACCGGTGAGCTTCACCTCGGCCACGGCCTCGAAGACACGATCACCGATACGCTTGTGCGCTGGCACCGCATGATGGGCGACCCCACGCTGTGGGTCCCGGGCGAAGATCACGCCGGCATCGCCACCCAGGCGGTGATCGAGCGCGAACTCGCAAAGGAGGGCCTCACCCGGCAGGACATCGGCCGCGAGGCGTTTGTCGAACGCACCTGGATGTGGGTGCGGAAATACCGCAGCCGCATCGCCGACCAGCACCGCAAGCTCGGCGCGAGCGCTGACTGGTCCCGCGATACCTTCACGCTCGATCCCCACATCGTGAAGGCTGTCCGCACCACCTTCGTGAACCTCTACAACGACGGCCTCATCTATCGCGGCCTCCGCATGATCAACTGGTGTCCTAACCACGAGACCGCACTCAGCGACCTCGAAGTGGACTACGAAGACATCCCCGGCAAGCTCTACTACATCCGCTACCAGGTCACCGGTGAGATGGGGATGCCGCTCCCCGCTACCGTTACGATCGCGACCACCCGGCCTGAAACCCTCGTGGCCGACACGGGTGTGGCCGTCAACCCGGCCGATGAACGCTACGAAGAACTCATCAACCGCCAGCTTCTGCTCCCAATCATCGGCCGCGAGATCCCGATCGTGGGCGATGATGCCGTGAAGCCCGAGTTCGGCACCGGCGCAGTCAAAGTCACGCCCGGGCACGACCCCAACGACTGGGAGATAGGACAGCGTCACGACCTCCCGGTGATTGTCGCCATGGACCTCCAGGGCCGCATGAACGAAGAGGCCGGCCCCTACGCGGGCATGACTGTGGAAGAAGCGCGCGCTGCCATCGTGCGTGACCTCGAAGACGAAGGCTTTCTCGACCACGTGGAGGACTACGTCCACAGCGTCGGCCACTGTAACAAGTGTCACACCGTCATCGAACCGATCCCCGGCGAACAGTGGTGGTTCGACGTCCACAAGGAGTACGCGCCCGGACGCTCATTCTCCAGCGCTGCCGCGGCCGCGGTGCGCGAAGGCCGCATCCGGATCGTGCCGCAACGCTTCGAGAAGGTCTTCCTCAACTGGATGGATAACATCCGCGATTGGTGCATCAGCCGCCAGATCTGGTGGGGCCACCAGGTCCCGGTCTGGTACTGCGAAAACGGACACACCATCGTGCAGGTCGATGACCCCACATCCTGCCCCGAATGCGCCAGCACGCAGCTGCGCCAGGATCAGGACGTGCTCGACACCTGGTTCTCGTCCGGCCTCGCGCCGCATTCGGACCTCGGCTGGCCCGAACACACCGCCGATCTCGAGTATTACTACCCCACGTCCGACATCCAGATGGGCTACGACATCATGTTCTTCTGGGCCGCCCGCATGGTGATGTTCGGCTGCTACAACATGCGCTCCCGCGGCGACGACGGCGCCATCCCGTTCCGCAACCTGCTCTTCCACGGCCTTATTCGCGATGAGA
The DNA here is from genome assembly GCA_017308185.1 of bacterium. Classification (GTDB taxonomy): domain Bacteria; phylum Chloroflexota; class Dehalococcoidia; order Tepidiformales; family Tepidiformaceae; genus JAFKFP01. The sequence goes on from JAFKFP010000128.1 coordinate 5,590, forward strand.
ACGGCGACAAGATGACGAAGTCGCGCGGCAACGTTGTAGACCCGCTCATCTCCGCGGCAACCTACGGCGCCGACGCATTCCGCTTCGCCGTGCTCACGGGCGCGGCTATGGGCGGCGACCAGCGCTACCAGGAAGAGCGCCTCGCGTCTGCGCGGAACTTCGCCAATAAGCTCTGGAACTCCACCCGCTTCGTCCTCATGAAGCTCGACACCCGCGAGGTGAAACGCCCCCATCCCGCTGACCGCCAGAGCTACCCCATCGAAGATCGCTGGATCCTGTCGCGCCTCGAAGGGCTCTGCCGCGACGTCGATGACCTCCTCATTGGTTTCCACCTCGCCGAAGCGGCGAAGCGCATTGAGG
>JAFKFP010000129.1 GCA_017308185.1 bacterium
TACGGAGCGGAGGAAACCGTGGGTGTACGTATCAAGAGCGGAGTCACGGCTATGTGCCTGGCCCGCCATGCCGAGCACCTGCATGGTCATCGAGGTGATGCGCTGGTTGAGTTCCATCGCGCAGAGCTTGGCCATCTGCGCCAGGAGTGTTGGGGCCGTGCCGGTGGCTTCCTGTTGCGCGGCGATGCGGTAGCCCACGAAGCGCAGCACCTGCGCGTTGATGACGCAGTCCACGAGCCGGTTCCGTGTCTGGCCCGTGAGCTGTGCGGCGCCGGCCTTGATGAGCGCCATGAAGTCATCGAGCGAACGGCGGGCGCCGGATGTGGAACCGATGGAAGAACGTTCGAAGTCGAGCGCGACGGCAAGGGTGTACCAGCCGCGGTTCTCTTCGCCCACGCGCTGTGATGCGGGGATGCGCACGTTATCGAAGAAGACTTCGTTGAACTCGTGGTCGCCGGTCATATTGACGAGAGGCCGCACTTCGACGCCGGGCGTATCCATTCGGAAGCCGAACATGGAGATGCCGCGATGCTTGGGTGCATCGGGGTCGGTGCGGGCGGCGAGCCAGCCCCAGTTCGAACGATGCGCGCCGGAGGTCCAGATCTTCTGGCCGGAAACGACGTAATCGTCGCCATCGCGAATTGCGCGGGTCTGGAGGGCGGCGAGGTCGGAGCCAGCGCCGGGTTCGGAGTAGAGTGTGCACCACACGTCTTCGCCGGTGGAGATGCGCGGGAGCCAGCGCTCCTTCTGCTCATCGGTGCCGTAGAGCATGAGCGCGGGGCCGACCCACATGGTGCCCATGCTGCCGGCGGGGATACGGCGGTAGCCCATGATCTCGTTGAAAACCATCTGCTGGAGGGGCGATGCGCCAAGGCCTCCGTACTCCTTGGGCCAGGCGAGGGCTATCCAGTTGCGCTCTGAGAGTCCCTTTCGGACAGCTTCGTGAAAGCCATCGCTGCCGTCGTTCGAAGGAAGCGCGTCGGCGAAGGTGGTGACATCGTGCTGGAAAGCGGTGTGCTCGGGCGAGAGGTTGAAGTCCATACGGAGCCTCGATTCCTGGGTTGGTGGGCTGACTGTAGGGAATGCCTGGATGGCCGGTCAAATGAGAGCGCTGGCTCAGCTGAGCAGGTGGGCAGGCTGACGAAGGCTGGTATTCATATGGGTGCCCCGCTTGCGCCGGAAGATGTGGGCGCGCACCTCCCAACGGCCATTTTCGAAGCGGATCTGGTCAGCGATGTCCGCGCGTTCGTTGGGGGTGCGCTGCCAGAGCTGATCCGCGAGTTCCTTGTCGTGGTGCCAGCGTGTCTCGATGATTTCGAAGCCGAGTGCGCGATACGCACGGTGCGCGTGCTCAGCGAAGCTGTTCGAGCTGAGAATGAAGTCGCGGGTTGGGTAGGTGCGTTCGAGCCAGCGCATCAGCACAGCAAGCATGCGCCTGCAGACAGCCTGGCCTTCGTGCTCGGGGGGCACGTGGACCGACCACAGGTAGAGGCCGGAGGTATCTTTGAGGTTCACGGAGACGCGGCCCACGGCGACGCCATCCTCGACCGCGACGAAATGCCGGTGGTGGCCGGGTTCGTGAGCCCAGCGCAGCATGCTCTCGGCCTGTGCGGGGTCGCGGAGGCTTCCGAGATCGAATGCATGGTAGGGAAAGCCACGTTCGCCCCATCGGGCCATCTGGTTGACGAGGTTTCGATCCCAGGGGCGCAATACGAGGTGTTCGCCGTGAATAGGCGCGGGGTAGTTCGCGCGAATGCTCATAGGGTGCGCTCCGGCGCAGTCAGCATCGCGGCCCGCGGCAGGGCGATCATGTGAGACAAACGAAGCGGCACGGGCTTCATTCTACGCGCTCGCGGCGAGTTGGGGGCGCGGCGGCCGGCGACCGGCAAGTCACACCGTTTCAGCCAGCCGTGCCCAGTCCCCGATGGCGTCTTCGTGACCGGGCACGATCTGGATGACGAACTGGTCGTAGCCCTGGGCGAGGGCGCGGATGCGGTCGCGGAGTTCGGCGGCGGTTGCGGTGAAGCTGCGGGCCGCGACAAGTTCAGGCGGGACAAGGTCGGCCTCGTCCGGGCGGATGAACATGAGATGTCCACGGTGCAGCCAGAGGTGGCGCTCGCCGGCGGGAGCGGCGTGTTCGTACCGGTCGAGGTAGCGAAGCGCGAGGGTGCGGACCGGGTCGGGAAGGGTTTCGAGCGGCTGACCGCTTTCGATGAGGCCGTGGAGCGCGACAGCGCCGAGAGGGCCCGCCTGCGCCATGGCGCGCTTGCTCGATGGTTGTTCGCCCTCCGCGAGGACGCACCCCAGCGTGAAGAGTGAACGGTAGCACTCAGCGTCACGGCCTGCCGCGGACCAGGCTTTTGACATCTCGGCGGATTGGCGGAGCGCAGGTTCGACGGGGCCGCCGAAGTTGAGCCAGCCATCCGCGAGTTCGGCGGTGAGCTGGCGGGCGCGCGGGCCGAAGGCAGAGAGGTGCAGCGGGATCTCGTCTTTGGTGTTGATGAGGCCGAGCTCTGGGTTTAGGAAGCGAATACGGCGGGGCTTGCCTTCGAATTCCCACGCGACCGTCTCTTCATCGAGCAGCGCGCCGACCGTGTGCAGGTAGCTCCGGAAATCGGCGAGGGGCATCGCCTTAAGACCCATCGTGTTACGGCCGGTGAAGCCCGTGCCGGCGCCGAAGATGATGCGCCCCGGCGCGAGGGCGTTGAGCGAGGCGAGGCCGTTCGCGGTGACTGGCGCGATACGGTTCGTCGGGATGAGGACGCCGGTGCCGAGCTTGATGCGGTCGGTCTGGACCGCGGCGGCGGCCATGGCCACAAACACATCTGCAGCGAGCAGTTGGGTGTCGTAGAACCACGCGTGCGAGAAGCCGAATTCCTCGGCGCGTTTGACCACTTTGCCGGCGTTGGCGCCGGGTGAGAGAGCGATCCCGAAATCCATGCGTGCACTATAACGGCCGGGACCCGAGAACGGCGAAGCGCGAACTACCGGCGGGCGTGGGACTGGCAGCGGGCTTTGAGGCTAGTCGCTTCCGTTTCCAAGTAGCGGCGGATGAGACGTCCGTACAGGAGCCCGGCAAGGGGCGCCAGCGGGCCGGCCTGTTCGATGCTCAATGTCACCACGCAGCCTTCGCCTGACGGCTCAATGCGGTGTCCGGCGACGCTACGGACGCCCGGCCGGGTGGATTCCCACGCAAAGTACGTCGGCGGGTCACATTCCGTCACCGTCCACGTCGCTGTAGGCAGGCGTGGCTGTTCGATGCGCACCTCGCTGCCGATGCCGAACGGGCCATTATCGAGGCGTTTCACGCTGGTCATGGTCGATGTCCACTCGGGCGAATGTTCGGCGTCGGTGAGGACATCCCAGGGGAGTTGCGGCGCGGCGGCGATGCTGATGCTCTGTTCGAAGCGCACGGTGACCTCCTGCTTCGAGCGTAGCGGGAGGACCAGGACGGCGCGTGCGTCTTTAGGCGGAGCTAGCGCCGGCGCGCGGCCTCGACGACGGTCTCGATAGCTTCCGCTTCGGTCATGTGGTCGGTGTTGAGGCAGAGGTCGTAATTAAGCGGAGAGAGCCAATCGATGTGGTAGGCGTGATCGTAGAACGTCCGGCGGCCGGCGTCCCATTCGCACAGCGTCTTCTCGGCGAGGTCGTGGTCGTGGGTTTCGAGCATGCCCTGGACGCGAAGCGCGCGCCGTTCAGGTGAGCCCGTGACGAGCACCTTCAGGGTGTCCCAGCGATCGCGGAGAAGGGCCTGCCCGCCGTGGCCGAGGATGACCGCCTGGCCCTCGGCGGCGACATCGCGGACGACATCTTCAATGAAGCGGCGGTACAGGGCCGAGGTCATGAAGAGCCCCGGTGCGGCCTGCGCGGGTTGGAACCAGCCGGCGGCAGAGAGCCCGGGGTTGCCCGCCAGCGCGGCGAGCATGCGTTGGCGCAGAGATGGGATGTGCTCGGACTCCGTCATGACCGCTTCGGATGCTCCCGCTTCTTCGGCGGCCCGGGTGATGATTTCGCTATCGAGATAGCGGAAACCGAGCGCGTCCGCCGTGGCGCGGGCGATCGATTCGCCCCCGGAGCCGAGCTGGCGTGAGAGGGTAATCATGCGCGTGTGGGAGCAATCAGTCACAGGCGATTTCCTGGCTTCAGTGTGCCGCACTGGCTGGCGCGGCGGCCGCGGAAGCCCCGGCGGAGGCTTCGCGCTCGGCGACGCGCCGTGCGAGTGTGTCCTCGGCCTTCTTATTATCAACGAAGAGCGAAAGGATGACAGGGATGGCCATCGCGAGGGCGCAGATGAAGAAGACCTCCTGGTAGCCCTGCTGGGTAGCGTGCTGGATGACGGCCTGCGTGGGCGTCTGCAGATGCTGACTCGTGACGGCGGAGTGGACGTGGGACGTGACGCGGTTGATTTCGATGGTGGCGATGAGCGCGACGCCGAACGAAGCCGCGACCTGCCGGAGCGTGTTGTATGCCGAGGACGCGGGGCCCTGTTTTTCGCTCTCGAGGGGGCCATAAATGATCGTCTGGGCGGCGACCATCGCGAAGGAGAACGGCAGGCCGCGTACGAACAGCAGCATGATGATCGCCCACGCGGGGGTGCTGTGTTGGAGCAGGGCGAACGGCATCATTGTGAAGATAGAGAAGAAAAAGCCGAGGAAGAGCATCTTCTTGGGCCCGAGCCGTGGGTACATGCGGCTGGCGATGGGGAGAGAGATGGCCATCGCGATGGAGGCCGGCGCCTGGATGAGGCCAGATTCGAAGGGCGTGCGGCCCTGAAACTCCTGCAGGAAGAGCGTGAAGATAAAGATGAAGCCGGAAAACATCCCGAATGCCGGGATGAGCATGGCGTTGCCGAGGGCGAAGAGCGGGCGTTTGAACAGGGTGACATCGATGATCGGGGGTTTGGCACGGAGTTCGAACAGCACGAACGCAACGAGGAGCGCGAGCCCGGTGAGTCCGAAGGCGAGTACTTTGCCTGAGGTCCAGCCGTCACCGGCCGCCGACGCGAGCGCATAGAGCACCATGGCCGCGCCGATGCCGCCAGTCACGAGGCCCAGGTAGTCGAAGCCTTTCTGTGCGTAGTCCTCTTTGTGCTCCTTGAGGACACGGAGGCCAAAGAGGAGGCCCATGATGCCGATGGGCAGGTTGATGTAGAAGATCCAGCGCCAGCTGAGCGCGAAAGCATGGCCGTCCCGACGGGTGTCATCATCCCGCCGCCGATGCCCTGCAAGACACGGAACGCGATGAGTTCGTTGAGGCTGTGCGCCTGGCCGCAGAGTCCTGACGCGGCGACGAAGATCGCCATGGCGATGAGGAAGCAGCGTTTTGTGCCGAAGCGATCAGAGAGGAAGCCGGCCGCCGGGATGAAGACGGCGAGGCTCAGCATGTAGCCGGTCACGGTCCACTCGACGGCGGACGTGGAGGCGTGGAACTCGCGGGAGAGATCCGGGATGGCGACGTTCACGACGGTCATATCGACCATGTCCATGAACATCCCAAAGATGAACACCGCGGCGACGAGGTACTTATATTCGAGGGAGAGGAACCGGCGGAGCATATACCCTCACGTTGACGTGAACGTATCGTTGCAGAAACGTGGGAAGGTCGTCTAGTGCGAGGGAGGTCACTCTCCGAGGGCCGGTGTGCTTGCGGGGGCCACACGCTCTGCCTCGGCCTGTTCCGTGCGCGTCTGGAGGGCTGCATCGGCGACGTGGCCCCTTAGGAAGAGCGCGGCCAGAAATGGCAGTGCGGACATGACGACGATGAGGATGAACGCGTCGTGATACCCCGCTTCCATGGCGCTTCGGACGAGCGAGTTCGTGGGATCGGCGAGTTGCGATGGACTGATGGCGGACGGCAGGTGCGCGTTCATGCGCGCGATCTGGACGGTGGCGATGAGGGCGACGCCGAACGAGGCAGCGACCTGACGGACCATGTTGTAGGCCGAAGACGCGGGCCCCTGCTTCGAACTATCGAGCGGGCCGTAGATGATGGTCTGTGACGCAATCATGACAAACGCGAACGGCGCGCCGCGCCCAAGCAGGATAACCGCTGTGACCCATGCGGGAGTGTCCATCTGCACGAAGAGGAAGGGGACGTAGGCGAGAATGCCGAATGGCGCGCCGATCATGAGCATGCGCTTGGCGCCGATGCGCGGATAGAGACGGCCAGCGACAGGCATGAAAATGGCGGAGCTGATGGCTGACGGAGCCTGGATGAGGCCGGCTTCGAGCGGAGAGCGGCCCTGCAACTCCTGCAGGAAGAGCGTGAGGATGAACAGGAACCCGGTGGAAACCGCGAATGTCATCACCAGCGAGGTGTTGCCGATCGCGAACAGGTGCTGCTTGAACAGGGACATGTCGATGAGTGGCGGCCAGAACTTCGTTTCGACGAGCACGAACGCCACACCGAGCGCGAGACCGCCGAGGCCGCAGCCAAGGACGATGCCGGAAGTCCAGCCCTCGGTGGCTGCCTGCGAGAGGGCATAGAGCACGAGGGCCGCGCCGGCACTCCCGGTAATGAAACCCCAGAGGTCGAAGCCCTTGGCGGCGTAGGCCTCGCGATGTTCTTCGAGTGTCTTCAGGCCGATAAGCAGGCCGACGATCCCAACCGGCAGGTTGATGAAAAAGATCCAGCGCCAGCTCACGTATTCGACGAGGTATCCGCCAATGACCGGTCCGACCATCGGGGCGAGCATGACCGGTACGGAGACGATAGCGGATGCTTTCGCACGTTCTGCGCCGGGGAACGCGCGGCCAAGCATGGCCGTCCCGACAGGCGTCATGACGCCGCCGCCGACGCCCTGCAAGAGCCGGAATATCACGAGCTGGTCGAGGCTGCCCGCGGTGCCGCAGAGAGCCGACGCCGCGACGAACACACCGATGGCGCCGAGCATGAGACGTTTCGTGCCGAAGCGGTCCGAGAGAAACCCGGCGGCCGGGATGCAGACAGCAAGGCTGAGCAGGTAGCCGGTAATCGTCCAC
>JAFKFP010000130.1:0-5062 GCA_017308185.1 bacterium
GTAGTTGAAGAGGATGACCTTCTCCTCACCGGTCTCCTTCGCGGCCAGTGCCTCGTCGATCGCGGCGCGGATGGCGTGCGCGCACTCGGGCGCCGGGATCTTGCCCTCGGTCCGGGCGAACTGGACGGCGGCCTCGAACACCTTGCCCTGCGGGTACGCCACCGCCTCCATCCGCCCGTCGCGCACGAGCTGGGAGATCAGCGGCGAGTCGCCGTGGTAGCGCAGCCCGCCCGCGTGGATCGACGGTGGTACGAACTTCGCGCCCAGGCTGTACATCGGCAGCAGCGGGGTGAGGCCCTCGGTGTCGCCGAAGTCGTAGCCGAACTCGCCCTGGGTCAACGTCGGGCACGACAGCGGCTCCACCGCCAGCAGCCGCACGTCCGCGTCGGGCACGAACGGGAACGCGATGCCGCCGAGGTTGGACCCCCCGCCGCACGGCGCGATGACGACGTCGGGCAGCCGCTCCCCCGCCAGCGCGAGCTGCTCCTTGGCCTCGATGCCGATCACGGGCTGGTGCAGCAGCACGTGGGTGAGAACGGATCCCAGCGAGTAGTGGGGGTCGGCGCGGCCGACGCAGTCGCGCACGGCGTCGGAGATGGCGTTGCCGAGCGAACCGGGGTGCGACGGGTCGTCGACCGGGGAGGCGACGACCTCACCGCCCCACGTCTCCATCGCGATGCGCCGGTAGGGCTTCTGGTCGTAGGAGGCGCGGACCATGTAGACCTTGCATTCGAGGCCGAACAGCTGGCACGCGAACGCCAGCGACGAACCCCATTGCCCGGCGCCCGTTTCCGTCGCGAGCCGCTTAACCCCTTCCTGCTTGTTGTAGTACGCCTGTGCGACAGAGGTGTTCGGCTTGTGGGAGCCGCTTGGCGAGACACCTTCGTACTTGTAGTAGATATGGGCAGGCGTATCCAGGGCCTTCTCGAGGAAGGTCGCGCGGATCACCGGTGACGGCCGCCAGATGGTGTAGATCTCGCGGACCTCGTCCGGTATCGGTATGTACCGCTCCTGGCTGACTTCTTGTTTGATGAGCTCCATGGGGAAAAGCGGCGCGAGTGCCTCCGGGCCGATCGGCTGATGAGTCGCCGGATGGAGCGGCGGCGCGGGCGGATTCTTGAGGTCCGCAGCGATGTTGTACCAGTGGGTTGGCATCTCCGATTCGGGGAGTTCGAATTTCCGCGTCATCGGTCCGGTTCTCCTTCTGCGTTCGAATACGATCAGCTGGCGTGGCAGATGCAAAAAGCCCCTCGCCAGTCAAAGGACGAGGGGTCTCGTGGTGCCACCTTTGTTCCCCGGCCTCCACCGGAGCACTCTGCCGCGACGGCCACACCGAGGCATGGCGATCGCGCGGGCTCTGATAACGGTGCCCTTTCCGTCTCAGACTACTCTCGCACTTGCGATTTCACCTGCGAAGCTCCCGGACCCATTCACCTGCCGCGCCGCCACCGGGCTCTCACCTTCCCCGGTTCTCTGTAGGCTCGCTTGACCGGCTACTCTCTCCGATCAACGCCACATATTCAGTTGTCGACGATAACGTAGGACGCCATGGGGGGCGAGTCAAGCGCCCTTTGTGGGACCGGCCGCAGCGACTTCTCACCTCGCCCGGCGGCCCCTTGCGGAAACTCCCAAATCATTGGTTGACGACCTTATAGAGCAGGTCAACAATACAGGCGCATCTGCCCGGGCCAGTTGCGTGCCCTACTGCCGGTCTGGTCTGGCTCATGCGGCTATTCTCGTCGCATTGAAAGGGGAGTAAAGCTTGGCTGAAGCTGCAACCGCAACACCGGAGACACGTCCGCTCGTCCCTCACCTCAAACTGGGCGAAACCCGCGACCAGGACTACCTGGCGGGTAGCCGCTGCCAGAACTGCGGCACGCTCTATGTCGGCCCCCGTCAGTTCTGCGCCAAGTGCAGCTCGCAGGGGCCATTCGCGACGGAACGGCTGAGCTCAAACGGCGAAGTCTACGTCTGGAGCATCATCCATCAGTCTCGCCCCGGCATTCCCACGCCGTACATCGCCGCCGTGGTTGATTTGCCCGAGGGGGTCGCCGTCAACGCCAACATTCTCGGCGTCGAGCCGAAGCCCGAGAACATGCATTTTGGCATGAAGGTTAAAATGGAGACCGAGAAGGTCTCCGAAGACCGCGAAGGCAACTCCTATATCGCCTACCACTTCGTACCGGCCTAGCAGCCGCCGCCAACCACCCCCATGGGTCACAAGGAGTACACATGCGTGAAGTAGCCGTCATCGGCGTTTCCATGATCAAGTTTGGCCGGTACCCGGACCGCAGCGTCCAGGAGCTCGGCGCCCAGGCCGGCCTCGAAGCCCTCAAGGACTGCGGCGTCGAGATGAAGGCCGTCGAAGCCCTCTACAGCGGCAACCTGTACCAGACGAGCGGCTCCGGCCAGCGAATCCTCCAGCAAATGGGCCAGACCGGTATCCCCGTCGTCAACGTGGCGAATGCCTGTGCGACCGGTTCGACCGCGTTCCGCGAGGCATACTTCGCCATCGCCTCCGGCGCCTATGACATGGTGCTGGCCATCGGCAGTGAACAGATGGGTAAACAGGGCCTGCTCGGCAGTGGCGGCGACCCGGCGACCAGTCCCGAAGGCCGCGTCGGTTCGTACATCATGCCCTCTGTCTTTGGCATGGCGGGCATGGAGCATTCCCGCGCGTATGGCACGCAGCAGGAGCATTTCGCCCTCGCAAGCGTCAAGAACCACTTCCACAGCACGCAGAACCCGCTGGCCCAGTACCAGAAGGAATCGCCGCTGGACGAGGTCCTCAACAGCCGTACCATCGCCTACCCGAACACACTGCTGATGTGCTGCCCGACGGGCGACGGCGCGGCCGCCGCTGTCCTCTGCTCGATGGACAAAGCCCGCCAGTACACCACTCAGCCGATCAAAGTAGCCGCGAGCGTCCTCACCAGCGACCCCTACACCGATCGCGACCTCACCCTTCCCGACATCAGCACCCTCACCCGCAACGCGGCGAAGATCGCCTACGAGCAGGCCGGGCTTGGGCCTGAGGACCTCAGCCAGGTCGAGCTGCACGACTGCTTCGCGACCGCCGAACTCCTGCACTACGAAAACCTCGGCCTCTGCGCTGACGGCGAGGCCGGGAAGCACGTGGCCAGTGGTGCGCCGTGGATCAACAATCGCATCCCCACCAAGTACGAAGAGGACATCGCGCCTCTCCAGGACAAGACATATCAGCCGCGCTCAAAGGCCGTCGTCAACGCCAGCGGCGGCCTGCTCTCCAAGGGCCATCCGCTTGGTGCAACGGGCGTCGCGAACATCGCCGAGATCGTGTGGCACCTCCGTGGCCAGGCTGGCAACCGCCAGGTCGAAGGCTCGAAGGTTGGCCTCGCGCATGTGATCGGTCTCGCCTCGGCCTGCACGATCAACATCCTGCAGAAGTAGGCTCGACCGGTTCCGACATCGAAGGGGCAGCCCATGGGCTGCCCCTTTTTCGCGCGCTGCCACTTCGCCCGAACCGTGCGAGGGCGTAGCATCGTCTCCGCCGGGCCCGATGCCGCGGCAGACACGGAGGGACTTCGCGTGCACCACACGTTTCAATCGCTCATCACCCCACCGGAAGGCTTCGACGGCCAGCCGGGCCTCTGGTTCTGCGTTGGCCGCAACACCATCCTCGTTTCTCCGACCGAAGAAGGACTATGGCCAATCGAGGCCGTCCACCCCCGCGACCTCGGCATCGAAGTAGGCCACGAGCACTTCCTCGGCTTCCTCGATGGCAAGCCGTGCTGGGCCGCCGGACTGGATGACGTGATTAACGAGATCGGCGAGTACCGACCAGAGACGCTCTTCAGCCTCTTTCCGAACGTCGACGAAGAACTCTGGACGCTCGCCGGGCGGGCCGTCCAGATTGCAGAATGGCACCGCACGAACCGGTTCTGCGGCCGGTGTGGCACCCCAACCGTCGAGTCTGCAGGCGAACGTGCGCGCAAATGCCCGGAATGCGGCCTGCTCGCGTTCCCGCGGCTCTCGCCTGCCGTCATCACCCTCATCGAGCGGGGCGACGAGGCGTTGCTCGGCCGTGGCCGCACATTCGGCGCCAACCCCATGTACAGCACGCTCGCCGGCTTCGTGGAGCCGGGTGAGACGATCGAGGAAGCGGTTGCCCGCGAGGTGCGCGAAGAGGTCGGCGTCGAAGTCACCGATATCCGCTACATGCGCAGCCAGCCCTGGCCGTTCCCGAACTCACTCATGCTGGGCTTCAACGCGAAGTGGGCCTCCGGCGATATCGAAATCGACCCGGTCGAGATCGTCGATGCCCAGTGGTTCAAGGCCGATAACCTTCCGAACATCCCCGGCAAGATGTCGATCGCCCGGTGGCTCATCGACGAATGGCTCTCGCGTCAAAGCTAAGCGTTTAACGGCGGAAGTTCAGGTAGTAGCGGCTCGGCGTCGGGCCTTGCTGGTGCTGGTACTTGCTGCCCAGCGTCGAACTGCCGTACGGGTTTTCGGCGGGCTCACTCAGTTCGAGGAACGAGATCTGCGAAACCTTCATGCGGTGATACAGCGTGATGGGCAGGTTCGCCACGTTCGATAGCTCGAGCGTGAGCGCGCCATCCCAACCAGGATCGACATAACCTGCGGTCGAGTGGATCAGCAGGCCGAGACGGCCGAGCGACGACTTACCTTCCAACCGTCCGACGATGTTCGCGGGCAGTCTCACCCGCTCGAACGTGACCGCCAGCGCGAACTCGCCGGGGTGCAAGATGAACGGGTGCTCGTCGTCGATGGTCACCAACTCGGTGAGGTCCGGGTACTCCTTCTTCACATCGATGAACGGGATCATCGAGTTGCGGAACACGCGGAACAGGTGCCCGAGCCGGAGGTCGACGCTCGCGGGTTGGACGGCGTCTTCCCCGAGCGGTTCGATGACGAGGTTGCCCGCCGCAATCTCGCGGCGGATGGTGCGATCGCTAAGAACCATGGCCGAAGGATACGGGGAAGCCGCGGCGCGCGGAAGGGAGGGAGCTAACCACCAATAACCTGTTGCAATGTCCCACCGAACGCGCCGGCTGTCACG
>JAFKFP010000130.1:5102-7096 GCA_017308185.1 bacterium
GCTGTCACGCTAAATTCGGACACGGATGCAGCGCAGCCAGAGTTGATGCCGATGATGCCTGAATCGTCGACTTCGATGATTCGGGCGTCGTTTGTCCGAAGTGTGGGTCTGGCAACTTCGAAAATGAGGAACCGCACGGTCTGATCCGACACAGCGCCATCCCGGCCATCTCGAACCCAATATTTCAGGGTAGGGCGCTCGGCTTGAAGCTGCTGCAGTTGCGCCGTGGCCCCTGCCGGCGGCGTATGGCCGCCCTCACAGTCGCCGACGCCTACGAACGAGCCGGTCAACGTTCCAGCTGCGACGCCAGGCGGGCACTCAGGCCCGAAGCCAAGCCCGCGCGTCGTAATTCCAGGTGTTTGAGGAGGCGAGCATGCTGCTGGCTTCGGATGCAGCGCTTCGTCGAGCGACGCGGCATCACCGCCTTCGATGGCCTGCACGATGCCTTGAATCAATGGAGGCAGATCTGAAAATGCGATGCCGGTCTCAACGGTGCTGGTGGCGGTAGGGGTCGCATTCGGTGAGCCGCTGCTGCTCAATCCCACGGCGACGACGGCGACCGTCACGACCGCCGCCGCGCCAACGCCCGCTGCTGCCCAGCGCAACGTAGCCGTCGGCAAGATAACGCGCGCCAGCCGGTGCAGCCGGTACGGAAGGCCGTTGTAGCGCTTCCACAGGTCGACAGCCTCCTCGCGCGTATCAACATCGAGCCGCGCGAGGATCTCGCTCATGTGCCACTTCACGCCGTCCCGTGTGATGCCGAGCCGCTCGCCGATTTCGGGATTTGTCAGCCGTTTCGCTGCCAGCGCAAGCACTTCGCGTTGGCGCTGCGTCAAGGCGGTCGACCTCCGTTTCCACAGCACGAACATAACTGGCGCTGCCTCACGTGTCCCTACCCATTCGTAAAGACGCGTCAGGCTGCGGCGGCGTCATCGCGTTCACATGGCTCGGCCTCGAGTACCGCGCATCCCATCGCGCAACCCGCTAGAATCGGGCCGCAGCCAGATTTCGGAGGGACGCCATGGCCGGACCGCTTGTGGGAGTCAAAGTCGTCGAGATGGGCGTGTGGGTCGCTGGCCCGTCCTGTGCGGGTATCCTCGCTGACTGGGGCGCGGACGTCGTCAAGATCGAGCCGCCCGAGGGTGACCCCTTCCGCGGCCTCTTCGCGAGCCTGCTCGACATCCCCATGAACCCCCCGTTCGAACTCGACAACCGCAACAAGCGCAGCGTCGCCGTGAACCTTGCGACTGACCAGGGCCGCGCGATCGCACAGCAGCTCGTCGACGAAGCGGACGTCTTCGTTTCGAACATGCGGCCGCGTGTCCTCGCCAAGTACGGCCTCGACTACGAGGCCTGCGCCGCGCGCAACCCGCGCATCGTCTACGCGCAGGTGAACGGCTACGGGCCCGACGGCGAAGAAGCCAACCGCGCGGCCTATGACGTGGGTGCATTCTGGTCGCGAGGTGGCGTGGCTGCCTCGCTCATGGCGAACAACGAGGGCGAGCCGCCCCAGCAGCGTGGCGGCATGGGCGACCACATGACGGGCCAGGCCGCCGCCGGCGCAATTTCCGCCGCGCTCTACAACCGCGAGAAGACCGGCAAGGGCCAGCGTCTTGCGGTCTCCCTGATCCGCATCGGCGCGTACATGATGGGCTGGGACCTCAACTCGCAGCTGCGCATGGGTCAGGTCGGCGCGCCGTACGACCGACATCACGCCGTGAACCCCATCATCAACTCGTTCCACGACCGCCACGGCAAGTGGTTCTGGCTGCTCCTACTCCAGGCCGACCGCCACTGGCCCGACTTGCTCCGCGCGCTCGATTCGGAGCCATTGGCAAGCGACGAACGGTTCAAAGACATCCCGTCGCGGATGATGAACAACGCCGCGCTCGTGGACGAACTCGACCGCATCCTGACGACAAAGAGCCTCGCCGAATGGGGCCCGATATTCGACCGCGAAAACGTCTGGTTCGCCCCCGTCAACACCATTGCCG
>JAFKFP010000131.1 GCA_017308185.1 bacterium
CTCACGCTGAACCAGGAGTACCAGACGCCCGATTTCGGACTCCAGTGGTTCGTCACGGGCGGCATCACGGGGAACAACCACTACGACACGGGCTTCTCCGACCCCGAGGTCGATGCGGCCGTGAAGAAAGCCGCCACGACGCTCGATGAGTCAGCACGCAAGCAGGCCTACATCGATGCGCAGGTGCTCATCATGAAGAAGGATCCCCCCTTCGTGAACATCTTCGGCTTCTACAGCGATGAGCTCGTCTACCCGTACATCCACAACTTCCCCTCGGATCGCGGGTCGTTTGCCTACGCCTTCCAAGAGGATATGTGGACCGAGAAGGCCTGACTCGCCAATAGCGCCCCCTCCAAAGCTGCCGAAGGGTTGCCAATCGGCAACGACAAGCATGCCGCCGACGTTCCCCATTGACATCTGCACGGCCTCGTACGAATACTCGAACGAGTATCGGATGGCGATGTAACGTATGACACGTTGCAGCCTGGCCCGGTGAAAGGGGGAATCTTGGTCAGCGAAGACAATTATTGGAAGCGCCGCCTGCGGGATGGCCGCTTTACCCGTCGCACGTTTGTTGGTGGCGCCGCTGCGGCAGGCCTCGGGGCCGCGAGCCTCGGGCTCGTTGGCTGCGGCAGCAGCAGCAACAACAATAAGACGCCAACAGGCGGTAAGTCTGCCACCCCGGGCGGCTCTGCCTCGGCGGCGGCATCCGCCGGGCCGAGCGAGACGCCAAAGGCTGGCGGGTCCTACACCGAAGCCCTTACCGGCGTCTTCGCGGGAGTCGACCCGTCCACTTCCGTCTACGGCGGCTCTTACATCGTGCCGGAGGTGTACAGCTACCTCATTCGCGATGAGATCGCGATCCACCCACAAAAGGGCATTATCGACGACCTCGCCGAGAGTCATAAGGTTGAAGCCGACGGCGTCACGTGGACGTTCAAACTGCGGCCCAACGTGATGATCGCGGCGAACACGAGGGGCGTGCCCGTGCGCGCGCTCGATTCCAGCGATGCGAAAGCAAACTGGGAAAAGATGGCCGACCCGCAGGTCGGCGCCAATGCCTACGCATTTGCCAACCGTTGGGTCGACAAGTACGTGACTCCCGATGCGCAAACGTTCCAGATGGTCATGAAGGACACGTTCGCGTGGACTGAAGCCTATGTTGGCAACAACCTTCTCGGCCCAATCGCGCCCAAAGAGTGGCTTGAGAACAAGGATGTCAAGACCGCGGCAGTGGGCAGCGGCCCGTTCATGCTCACTGAACTGGTCGAGGGCGACCACGCCACCATGGTGAAGAACCCTACCTACTACAAGAAAGCTCGCCCCTACCTCGACAAGATCGTCATCCGGTTGTTCTCTGACCAGGCGACGTACCGCACGGCGTTCACCGCCGGGCAGGTTGACTCGTACGCGGCCACCAACCAGGACGAGGCGAAGCAGATCAAGAACAACCAGGGCAACACCCAGTACTTCCATTCGAAGAGCACGGGCTACGACTCCTTCTGGATGAGCGTGAAGAGCGCGCCGTGGTCGGATCCTCGCGTCCGCCGTGCCGTGAACCTCGCGACGAACCGCAGCGAGTACATCAGCCTCATCGGCCACGAGGCCGGCGAGCCCATCGGTGTCCTGTCATACGTGTTTGGGCCCGAATATTCTCTGCTCGGCGATGACCTGAAGAAGGTGCAGCCCTACGACGTCGGCGAGGCGAAGAAGCTCTTCAGTGCGGCTGGCGTCAAGGAGTTCGATTTCTCGTACCCCACCACGAGCAACGTCACCGACTACGTCAATATCTTCGTGAAGCAGATGGGCCAGGCCGGCGTCACGGCCAAGGGTCAGCCCCTCCAGGCTGGCGCGTGGCTCGCCGCGTACTACACGAACAAGCTCACCGCCAGCCTCACCCTAAACCAGGAGTACCAGACCCCTAATGATGCGCTGCAGTTTTACCACACCGGCGGCATCACCGGGAATAATCATTACGACACCGGCTTCTCGGACCCCGATGTGGATAAAGCCATCGACGGCGCAGCCACGACAATGGACGAGGGCCAGCGCAAGCAGAAGTACATCGAGACGCAGAAGCTAATCTTCAGCAAGGACCCCGCGTTCATCAACTTCTTCGGCCTCTACTCGGATGTCCTCGTAGCGCCCGCTATAAAGGACTACCCGGCAGGTCTCGGCTCGCTCGGCTTCGCCTATCAGGAAGATATGTGGACCACCAAAGCCTGAACGGACGGTCACACGAGACTCAGCACGGCCGCAGGGATAGCTTCCTGCGGCCGTGCTGCTTTTAGCCAGAAGTCCGCGATACTCCGATGATCACGCTCGCTAGAACCCGGCCCGGCCACCGCGGCCGCGCAGCCGCGGGTCGAGCACGTCGCGGAGTGCATCTCCGGCGAGGTTGAAGCCGAGCACCGTCAGCGTCAGCGCTGTACCAACGTACAGCGCCATGCCCGGGCTCGATGGCCCGAGCTGGCGTCCGGTGTTCACCATCTGGCCCCACGAGACGGTCGTCGGGTCGCCGAGGCCCAGGAACGCGAGCGTGGCTTCGGCGAGGATATAGACGCCGATCGAACTGGTGAACACCACGATGATCGGCGCCGTCACGTTGGGGAAGATGTGCTTCGCCATGATCCGCATGTCGGAGGCCCCGATCGTCTGCGCGGCCGTCACATACACCTCCTCCCGCGTACTGAGCACCGCGCTTCTCACCACTCTCACGAGAGGTGCGATGCCTATGATGCCGAGCGATAAGACGATCCAGTAGATGTTCGGACTCGCGATCACCTGGTTGAAGACGATTAGCAAGACGAGCGCAGGGAACGCCTGTAACGAGTCCACCACGCGTTGCGTAATGAAGTCGAAGGCCCCGCCCCAGTACGCGCTCATGATGCCGAGCACCGTGCCGGCCAGCATCGCGATGATCGCGGAGCCAAAGCCCACCGTCACGGCCGTCCGCGAACCGTAGATGATCCGCGAATACAGGTCATGCGACACCGTGTCGGTCCCGAGCCAGTGCGCCATCGAAGGGCCGACGTGGAGCAGCGGCTTCCCCGGCGTGAACACAGACGAGTCGTACTTCAGACGCAACGACGGATCGGTCTGAGCCTTGGCGGCGAGCTCCGGATTGTAGTTCGGGTTGGATCCGTTGAATAGCTCGTTGGGGTCATATCGCGCAATCCATGGCGCGAAAATCGCACAGAACAGGCAAAGTAAGACCAGGAAGACACCGAACCCGCCGAGCGGTTTGTATCGGAAGAACCGCCCCACCTGCACCATGGCGCGGTAGGCGAACGGCCTGTCACTGAGCGAGCGTGGGAACGAATCTGACTGTGGGAGTGCTTCGAGAGCCTCTTCAGATTGCATGGCTCATCCCCCCTAGGTGTACCGAATGCGCGGATCGAGCAGGCCGTACAGCAAGTCGATCCCAAGATTGACGAAGACGATGAACGTCGCGATGACGACGACAAAAGACTGAACGACCGGGACATCGCGGGCGTTGATGGCGACGAGGATCTTGTAGCCAACGCCGGGGATGGCAAAGATCTGCTCGAACACGATGTTGCCGCTCAGCAACGATGCGACCGTCAGGCCGAGCAACGTGAGCACTGGCACGAAAGCGTTCTTCAGTGCATGGCGCATCACGACGACCCGTTCGCGGACGCCCTTCGCCCACGCGGTCCGGATGTAGTCCTGGCGCAATACCTCGAGCATCTGCGAACGCAACAGGCGCATCACGCCTGCCCCGGAAGCTAGCCCGCCTACGACGGCCGGGATGGCGTACAACCGTAAGCTCGCCCAGGGGTTGTCCCACAGGAGCGGCTGATCCGTGATCGGCACCGTGAACAGGTGCCAGCGCACGACGTACAGCAGCACCATTGTGGCGACCCAAAAGTTCGGCATGGCCAGGAACAGGATGGCGAAGATACGCAAGACATAATCCGGCATGCTGTCCTGCCTGATGGCGGAGATGATGCCGATCGGGATCGATGTCAGGATCGCGATGATGAGCGACATGATGGCCAGCTGCAGCGAGTATGGGAGCCCCGCTTTGAGCTGGTCGATCGCCGGCTGTTTGGTCTGATACGAAACGCCAAAATCACCACGGACGAGGTTGCCGAGGTACTTCACGTAACGCACCGGCAGCGGGTCATCGAGTCCGATTGATTTACGCGCATCATTGATGATCGCTGCCCGTTGCTCCGGTGATGTCCCCGTGGGCACCTGCGATGCGAGCCGCTGTGCCACGAAATCACCGGGGAGCACGCTCGTCGCGAAGAACACGAGCGTCGCGACTATCAACACGACCGGTATGTTGATGAGAAACCGCCGGATGATGTAATTCCGCATGCCTTCCCCCCAAGTTGCCGCCGCGAGCCACATCTCGGAACCGCGTTGCTGCACCATCCAACACGGATCCCACGCTCGCGTGGCAGGACCTGTCCCCTCGTCCTTGCCGTCCGCACGCGTGGCCTACCGCCCGCGTCCGTCTGGCGATGGATGTCCGGGAGTATAGTCGCCGCCGAACGGGTGTCAATAGGTCTCAACACGCGACCGTATAGGGGCTGCTGTTGCCCTCGTGGCGGAACGGTAAGGGAGACGAAAATTCCCTGTTGACATACAGGCCACCGGCTCTGCATCATTGCGCGATCGCAAACGAGGGGGATTTTCCGATATGCGCGACAACGAAACCCGATGGCAACTGAAGTTAGCTCAAGCCCGATGGAACCGGCGCCGCTTCCTGGGCGGCGCTGCCGCAGGCGCAGGCGTAGTGGGACTCACGCTTGCCGGCTGCAGCTCCAGTTCCAGCTCTAAGAAGACCCCGGCAGCCTCCGCAAGCGCGGCGCCCTCCGGCAGCGCCAAGCCCTCAGGCTCGGCCACGCCTGGCGGCTCACCGACGCCCAAGCCCCAGAAGGGCGGCCGGTTCCGCGCCACAAGCGCCAACAATACCTGGGACACCTTCGATATCGATCGGAGCCGGTTCACGCCGTTCGCGGTGCTTGCCAGCTACACGAACCAGGGCATCATGCAGTGGCAGAGCTACGCCGACAACAAGATCACCGGC
>JAFKFP010000132.1 GCA_017308185.1 bacterium
GCGCCTATCGCGACACCGAACTGGCGCGCACCCACCCGCTCTCCGAGGCGCTCGCGACACTGAACCGCGACGGCGGCTTCCTGCGGCTTTCGCTCAAGGGGCTGTCGCGCGACGAGGTAGCCGCCTACCTCGAACAGCGCGCCAGCGCCGCACTCCCCTCAGAGCTCGTGTCGCGCATCTACGAGGAGACCGAAGGCAACCCGTTCTTCCTCTCCGAGGTGGTCAACCTGATGGCGGACGAGGGCACGCTGGGCGAGAAGCAGACGAAGGAGGTCATGCTCCCGGACGGCGTGCGTGAGGCGCTGGGACGGCGGCTCGACCTGATCTCCGAGGACGCCAACAACCTGCTCCGCATCGCCGCCGTGGTCGGACGCGAGTTCCGGTACGACACCCTGGAGGCGCTCAACTCCGGCGGGAGCGACACGGTGCTGGCGCTCATCGAAGAGGGCCTCGACTCCCGTGTGATCGAGGAGATGGAACGGCCCGGCTATTACCGCTTCACCCACGCGCTCATGCAGGAGACGCTGCTCGAAGAGCTTTCGACCACGCGCCGCGTGCGACTGCATGGCGAAGTGGCGGAAGCGCTCGAACGCCGCTGGGGCGCGGCAGCGATGGACAACGCCTCGCGCCTTGCCCGCCACTACGCGGAGTCGGCGACGCTCACGCCCGCGCACGCCGAGAAGGCGGTGCTGTACCTGGACGCGGCGGCCCGGCAGTCGGAAGCCAGCTTCGCCTGGGACGATGCGGCAGCGTCGTACGAAAGCATGCTTCAACTCAACCGTGATACCGGTGATCACAGCGACCGCCACAAGGAAGGATTGTTGCTCGCGTGCTGGGGCCGCTGTCTTGGGGCCGCACGGGATTTCCAGGGGGCGTGGGACGCGTTCTTCCGCGCCCTCGCCATCTTCGAGGGGGTGGGAGCCAATGATGACTACGCGCGCACGCTCGCCATGGCACTGGGGATGCCCAGCCTCAGCTGGCCTCCCGAGGCTCAGCTAGGGCCGATCCTGGCGCTCGCACTCCAACGGGTGCCTTCCGGCGGTAGAGGCCAGTCTGGGTAGCGCGCTTTTCCAGCTCGATGAACGCCGCTTCAATCGGCTTGTCGAAGAACTGCGAACAGATCTCCCGGAGGGTGCCTTTTCAGAGCTCGATGGACGGCTTTTGGCCGCGAAAGGTACCTTGGCGGTCTTTCTCGATAGGGACGAAGTGGAGTTCGATCGGGGCTTGAGCCAAATCGCCGACGGAGCAGCCATGCTAGAGACCGGCGGGTTTGCTGCGTCGGCTGCGGAGATAGTGTATGTGGCGGCCGCGCAGGCTCTCACGAGCGGGCGGCTTGATGAAGCCGAAGCCTTCTTAATGAGACAAGCAGAAAACGGGAAGCGCGCGGGTCTATCCTTCTACGAGGAGAACGCGGCAAGCAAGCTCGCAGGCATCCAGCTGTTTCGTGGCGGGAGCGCTATCTACGGCAGCGAGGCAATAGAGGGCGGCTGGCTTCATGCCATCTATCGCTCATACGAGCGCCTCATGCACACCGGCGACCCGGCTCCGCTTCCCGACCCAGGCCTGGCGGGCGGGAGTCCTTGGCAGGTGGCAACGGTCCTTCTTTATCGCGCCGAGTTCCGCGCGCTCGCTGGCGACCTCGATGGGGCAGCCCATGAAATCCATGAATTCGACGCAATGTTCGCGGCAGTGGAGCCCTTCTCCCACGCGTTCACTGAGCTCGGCCGCAGATACATGGGTGTCCGCTGGCTCGGAGAATCAGCGACGAGTTCACAATCCGCAGCAGTCATCAGACGCCATTCGAGTCACAAGCTCTTCTGGGCTTTGGTGGTGCCGCGGCTCCGCGGCGAACTCGCGCTCGCGGCAGGCGACCTCGAACTCGCCGAATCGTCGCTCATGGACGGACTCGACTGGTGCATCCGCGAACGCTGCCCCGTGGAAGAGGGCCGCGTCCGCCAGGCGCTGGCGGAGCTCGCCGAAAAGCGCAGCGACCACGCCGCCGCCGTCGAACAGCTCGACCGCGCGGGTGAACTCTTCCAGCAATTCGGCGCGAAGCTCTTCCTGGACCAGGTGCTGGCCAAGAAGGAGATCCTCAAGGCGTAGCGAAAGTGTCTCCTCGGCCTTGAGACCTACAACACAAGCCGCACCAGCGGCCGATTCGGCGTGTGCCGCGCGACCTCCACAAACCCGGCGCGCTCGAACACGGGCAGAAGCCCAACGAAAGCGTCATCGGCGGACGGCTGCCGCCCCGCCGTATCCTGCGGATATGCCTCGATGGTCGTAGCACCATGGTCGCGCGCGAACTTCACCGCGGCGTCCACGAGTGCGTGCATGACTCCCTGACCGCGGGCGTCCCGATGGATGAAGAAGCACACGATGGACCATACCGGCGCGTCATCGACGCGTTTGGCTACGCGCGAGCGCGCAAGCCGCGAATAGTCCGTTCGCGGCGCCACTGACACCCAGCCAACTGGCCGCTCACCCTGGTACGCAAGCAGCCCCGGCGTCAACTCGCTGTCATCCACGATGGCACGAAGCGCCGCTCGGTTGCCATCGCCGCGGCGAGCGCGGTACTCCTGGCGCGACTCTCGGAACCACATGCACCAGCAGCCCTCGGTAGCGCCGTTCGGCCCGAAGAGCTCCTCCAGGTCCACCCAGCGCTCCGGGCTCAGCGGCTCGACGCGGATGTTACCCGCCTTCATGCCACACACCTCCCGCCCCGGAAGACCGCTCGCACCCGTTCAAGTGCCGAAAGGTCTGTAGTCGGGTCGCCTTCCACCACCAGGAGGTCTGCACGCTGCCCCGGCTCAATGGTGCCGCGGTCAGAGAGCCCGAGAATCTTCGCTGAGCCGCTCGTCGCCATGCGCAGCACGTCGACCGGCGGTAATTGGGAGAGCTCTGCCATAACCTGCAACCCGCCCGCGAGCGCGTTATGCGGGACTCCCGGGATGCCGCAGTCCGTGCTCGCGAGGAAACGGCAGCCCCGCGCCAGCATATCGCGAATTGCCGCGGCGCGGCTCTCGCGTCGTCCATCGTCGGGCCACCGCCGGAAACCGATCGAAACCGTCGGAGAAATCGCCACGTCGCGTTCGGCAAGCAGCGCAGAGACCTCGGTGTCAAGCTGAATGCCGGTAGGCGTCGTGAACGAACAGTGCTCCACGGTGTCTACGCCGGCGAGTGCCGCAGCACGAATGCCGGGCACGCCGTGCGCATGTGCCGCCACTTTCCGCCGAAGCCTGTGCGCTTCCTCCGCGACAGCTGCCAGTTCTTCGACCGTGAACTGAGCGCTGGTGGGATATGTCCGCGGGGTCATATTGCCGCCCGTCGCCATGACCTTGATCCAGTCCACGTTGGCCTTCACATGCTCTCGGACTGCCTTGCGCACGCCCGCTTCACCATCTGCCTCGCCTCCCATGAAGTAGCAATGGCCGCCGGTCGTCGTAATCGGCGAACCAGCCACGAGTAATGCCGGGCCTTCCGTCAGCCCGCTCGCGATAGCATCGCGTAGCTCGACCGCGAGGTCCGTCGGCGCCCCGAGGTCGCGCACGGTAGTGATACCTGCACGAAGCATCGCGCGACCATTCGCGGCCATGCGCAGCAGCATCCGGCCCGGCGAGTCGTTGTCGTACACCGCACGCCAGTCGGGTGCCGCGTTGAAGCACAGGTGCGCGTGTCCTTCGATGAGGCCAGGCACGATGGTGCACCCACTGAAGTCGAGGGATTCGTCTGCACCGGCATCGTTGCCCACGGCTTCGATGCAGCCGCCGTCGATCACGACTGTTGTTTCGGCCGCTGTGTCCGCATTCCCGTCCCAAGCACGGGCGCCGCGCAGTGCAAAGCTGCTCATGAAGCGGCATCTTACTCTCGTGTGCGAGGATCGTTCACATGGCACTCCGATGGACCGACACCCACGTCCACCTCGACCGTTACGAGCCCGATCAACGCGCCCGCATGCTCGCCGAAGGAGCGTCTGCCGGCGTGCACCAACTTGTAGCCGTATCGACATCTATGGAATCGTCGCGCCGCACCATCGCATTGACGGAACCGGTACTGAAGGCGGTCGGCGTCCACCCCCTACAGGCTCACGCACTCGATGTGCCGGTGCTCGCCGGCATTGCGCGTGCCGAGGGTGTCGTGGCCATCGGCGAAATCGGCTTCGATGGCAACGGTCCCGGCCGCTCCGTGCAGGGTGTGGCATTCGAACAGCAGGCTGCGATCGCGCGTGATCTCGGACTCAGCGTCGTCCTCCACATCGATGGTCCAAATGCGTGGCAGGCGTTCGAGGGCGCCGCATTCATGCTCGACGGCCTCCGCGTGATCCGCCACTACTTCACCGGCGACGATGAACAACTCGGGTTCCACGCGGCTCATGGCCACTTCATCTCATTCGGCCGGCCCTTGCTCCGCGATGCCGGTCTGCAGCGGCTCGCACAGGCCTGCCCGGCAGAACTCCTGCTCATCGAAACGGACACGTACCCCATCCCTGGCCGCACAACTGAGCCGAAAGATCTGGCAGGCGTGGCACAAGTGATGGCCCGCCAACGTGCCGTGCCGCTGGAAGCGCTTTCGGCGCTCCTCGAGGACAACACGCGGCGGGCCTTCAACCTCGCTCCCGAGATGGAGCGGCCTACTGAGTAGCCGCCCCCGGCACGATGTCCGAGACCACGAGAGCACCGTAGTGCCGCATCTTCGTCGCCCCCAGGGGCGCGAGGATATCCCGGACTTCGTCCAGCCGGTCTGCGTCCGGCGTGTACACCGTCAACAGGCTGGCACCCTCGGCCATCAGCTCGCGGTACTCCTCCATCCACTTCTCTTCGTCAGAATGCAGCGCACCAAACTTCTGGAGGGCGTTGCGGTCATCGGTGAAGGCTTCTTCGTCCCGCAGAATCTCGTTGCGCCCCCAAACCTTGACGTCGTCTGCACCCCATCCGCGGGCGTGGAGTTCGTCACTCGCGCGCCGCGCGACATCCAGCCCGGGCATGAGCGCGACAACGCAGTTCTTTGGATAGAACGAGCCGAGTCGTGTATCTCCCTCTTTGAACGTATCCGGCATAGCCTTCCTCCTTCCCATACGGCCTTCCTCCACCCTAGCGGGGCGCTCGCGTCAGGCCGCTAAGGATCGGCTCGCCGCTCTTGCGGTTCCATAACACCCCCTGTTTAGGACACCCTCAGCACTGCGCGCGTCTAGCTGCACGGGCGCCTACCTGCCTCGCTGCGGCCTCTGGTAGCATGTCTATGTGGATACCATCCAGGTCGAACGCTGGCCCGATCTTCGCGACCCCATCGCTGTCATCGCCTTCGCTGGCTGGAACGATGCTGCTTCCGCAGCGACGAATGCAGCCCGCTTCATGGTGCGGCGCATGGCCGCCCGCCGGTTCGGGTCGATAGACGCCGAGCCGTTCTTCAACTTTGCCGAAACGCGCCCCACCGTGCGGATTGATTCGCGCGGCGAGCGCCATCTCTCCTGGCCCGCGAATGAGTTCTTCTACGCCCGCAATCCCAACGGCGAACATGACATCGTCGTCGCGATCGGCGTCGAGCCGAGCCTGCGCTGGCGCACCTTCGCGAACGCGTACGTGGACCTCTTCTCAAAGGTGGGCGTGCGCTTCACGGTTGCGCTGGGCGCTCTGCTTGCCGACGTGCCCCATACGAGGCCGGTGCGCGTCACGGGCTCGTCGATGGACGAGTCACTCGGCCGCAGGCTCAATCTTGCACCCTCTCGATATGAGGGGCCGACGGGCATCGTCGGCGTCCTGCATGATGCCTTGCGGCAGCGCGACACACCCGGGGCGAGCCTCTGGGCGAACGTCCCGCACTACATAAGCACCGCACAGAACCCACCCGCAACGATCGCACTCCTGCAACGGCTTGAAGAGATCATCCCGGTCGAATTCGACCTGTCGGAGCTCCACACAGCCAGCGACCGATTTGTCGCGGAAGTCAATACGGCCGTCTCGGTCAACCCTGAAGTGCTTTCCTACATCCAGCAGCTTGAGGAAGCGATGGTTGAGATAGCCGAGCAACG
>JAFKFP010000133.1 GCA_017308185.1 bacterium
AATCACTGTCCTACGCGGTGACCTTCTGCCGTGGACGCAGCCACGACAACTTCTACTTCGAACGCCCTGAGGCCATCACTGGTGACGCGCCACCACCGCCCTATCTTGATACATCGAGTGAGCCGATCTTCCGCCGGGTAGTCGTTAAGGAGGTGCTGCGCCGCGCTTTCGTCGCGGCACGCCAGGAACTCGGGAATGCCGCGCTCAACGGCCGCGAAAGCGTCCATGGTGAGTTCGGCCGTTCCGCCGATTGGCCGATTTTCGAGCCCCATATTCGTCAGTGGTTCGCGCGAGACGAAACGCGCGCAGAACTGGACGGGATTGTGAACGCTCTGGCCGCTGCGACGGCGTGGGGCGACGACGGAGGATCCGTGGGACGGGAACAACTCGTTGCATTCCTCGCGACCGACCTGATCGACGCGATAACGCAGATCGCGACCTCGACCGAGCTGACACAGGATGCACTCAGCGAGCGCCTTGCCAACCAAGGATTGCTGCCAATGTTCGGCTTCCCGACCAGCATCCGCCGACTGCACGTGCGCTGGCCCCGGCGTGATGACTTCCCCTCATTCGTCGGAAGCGTCGATCGAAACCTTGATATCGCGATCTCTCAATTTGCCCCTGGGTCGGAGACAGTCAAGGACAAGGCGGTGCACACCGCTATCGGCGTCGCAGGCTTCGAACCGCGAGCGTCGCCTGGTGATCTGGAGTGCATCGACGGGTTCATCCCGTCGGCGCGGGAGCCGAATCCGCGACTCCTGGCGATATGCGGCAATTGTCAAGACGTGCGCCGGGGAGCGCTCGAAGGCGGTTCTTGCCTTGTTTGCGGCGCCTCACAACCGGCTTACCGCGTGATCGATGGACGCGAGCCGCGCGACTTCTTCACCGATTTCACACCGCGTGACTTCGAGGGCTACTTCGAATGGGTTCCGCAGTCGACCCGCCCCACACTCTCCGCCGCCGGGAATCTGACAACCGTCGAGACTGCGAATTGCATCGTGGAATCAGGCGCAGCAACCGTCAGCGCTGTGAATGACAACGGTGGTGCCGGTGGCTTCGAGTTCCGGAACACGAAAGCCTATGGGCGCAGCCGGCCCGGAGCGCTAACGGTCGCTGGCCAGTCGGGGTCACCAGTATCAGGCGATGGTCCGTCCAGGCGCATCGCCCTCCTCGCGGAGCGGCGGACGGATGTGCTCGTCGCAAGCCTCACTGGGTGGCCAGCTGGTGTGTTTGCGGACCCGACAAGAGTCACGGGCCGAGCCGCATGGTATTCGTTCGCGTTCTTTCTTCGCCTGGCCGCCGGAGCTGAGCTCGACGTCGACGCACTCGAGTTGCAATGCGGCTTTAGGCCGATCGGCACAAGCACGCGACCAACGGGGCAGGCGTTCATGTCGGATACCTTGGAAAACGGTGCAGGCTACTGCAGTGCTCTCGGCACCGCGACCCGTTTCGCCGCTATTCTCATGCAAACTGATCACTTATCTCACGGGTCGATTGCGAATCGTTGGATGAGGCATGCGGTCGAATGCGACAGTTCGTGCAATCGCTGCCTCCGCGATTACCACAACCTTGCCTACAGCGGCTTACTGGACTGGAGGCTCGCCCTCGACATGGGTCGGCTCGCCCGCGATGTCGCAAAGTCTCCGGACCTCTCCACGACATGGGAGGACATGCCCAATCCATGGGAGAGGCTAGTCAAGGGAGCCCGAGCCCCGGTAACAGGAACGCTGCAGCGTCTCGGCTATGAACCACCCATCGCGGTTGGAAGTCTAGCTGGATTCAAGCACGGCAGCCACGATGCGGTGGCTATCATGCGCCATCCCCTTTGGGAGAACGACCATCCTGTGTGGCAGGAAGCCGAAGTTGTCGCCCGCAAGATTTGGCCAAATGCCCGCATTTCTCCTGCTGATCCGTTTACGGTTCTCCGCCGTGCCTCGGACTTTGTCCCAGGTCGGTAGTGTGCTGGCGGCGGCCGTCAATGGAATCCGTTACGGTCGCATCTTTCGGGTGACGCGTAGGCTGACGACAATCTGATGCCAACCGCCTCACCACGCCCGCCACTGCCCGCAAACGCTGAATCTACCGCGACACAAAATGGCGCGGTTGCAGCCATATGACACGCTTTTCGCGCTTCTTCGGAACAGAGGGTCGGGGGTTCGAATCCCTCCAGCCGTACCATATTCAGATTCGAAACTACCACCGGCGGGTGGTCGGTTGGCGTAGCACGGCGTGCGTTGACGACAGTTGGACGCCAACGCGAGGGCAGGGTTGGTTGCCGTCCCCACGGAGGTTTGGGAGGTTCGTGCGCGAGGCGTGTGAGGCGCGCGGGGTGGTCATACCCGCATCCGTGTACCATTTTTCTCGGAAACTGAGCACCGCGCTGTGCGATGCTTGGTGGGACGATCGTCAATGCACAGACCTTGTGGCTGGTACACGAAATCTTTCGTCTTCCGGAGCAGAACTGGCCGCGCCTTGCGCATTCGCTGCGCAAGGTCCACAGCTGTCGGAATCAGCTCTTCGGCTGGGACAACGCGATTGACGATGCCCCAGCGCTCAGCGGTCACCGCGTCCACGGCGTCGCCGGTCAGCGCCAACTCCATTGGAGGACCCATAGGCAGGAACCGGGTAAGGTTGCCTGCCCTCCCCCTGCCATGTGCGAGCACCTCATTCCCGTACAGCGGAACGTAGCGTTCGGCGAACACAGTCGGACTTCACATGAAAGCGCGACCACGAAAGCGGCGCCGAAGCAATTCCTGTTTACAGCGGCGACGAACGACTTTCTTATCCCTAGCCCACGCATCGCAGCCATTGCGATCCTCTGCCTCATCGTGGGCACTTAAATGAGGACACGCGCCCACGAACTCGAACCTCACGGCGCCAAGTGTCACTTCGCTTACCATCGCAGTGTCTCGTCGTGAGATTAACGGTTGTCCGGTCATCAGCGGCGGGCTAGCGAGTCAATCTCTGAGAGTTGCACCAAGCGCCAACGGTGGTGTGGCTGTCGAGCCGACGAAGAAATTGCCGTGACACGCGCTCACCCCTGCACGCGGCTGACCACGTGCACATCGAGATAGGGATGCCGAGCCAGGAGCTGGTCGGCGAGGGGTTTCCGTCCGCGTAAGGGCATCCGTGCCGGTGCAGACAGCAGCGTGAGATGTGCGATGTGCAACTCGCGCACGAGTTCCCCGACAGCGTCGACAGTGGGCCCGCCGTGGAGCTCACGGATTTCGGCGTTCAGGTCCCTGGCTAGCGTCACGATGCGCGCCATTTCGGGATCGTGGTCAAGAGCTGCGGGGTAGGCGGCAACGAGACCGGTCTCGAAAGCGTGGGCAAGCCGCCACGCACGCCGCACCGCGACTTCCGACGCTGGCGTGTTGTCCAGAACGACGAGCACGCGGCCGCCCGCTTCCCATCCCTCGATACGGTGGCTGTGCATGTAGGCCGTCAGTTGCTGGCTTACCTCGGAGGAGACCCGCTGGAGGGCAAGCTGGCGCAGGGCGGCAAGATTCCCGTGGCGGAAGAAGCTCTCCAGTGCCCGCCGCGCCTGGTCGGGCGGATAGATGTTGCCGTGACGCATGCGCGCCTGCAGCGCCTCCGGCGAGATGTCTACGAGCTCGATCTCGTCGGCGTTGTCGACGAGATCGTCGGGGACGGTCTCGCGGACGCGAATGCCCGTGATGCCGGCGACGACGTCGTTGAGGCTAGCCAGGTGCTGGACGTTGAGCGTCGAAATGACGGTGATACCCGCATCGAGGATCTCCTGCACGTCCTGGTAGCGTTTTTCGTGCTTCGAACCGGGCGCATTAGTGTGAGCCAGCTCGTCCACGAGGGCGACCACGGGGGCGCGCGCGATGACGGCGTCGGTATCCATCTCTTCGAGCCGTGTGCCGTGGTACTCGACGACCCGCCGAGGGATGACTTCGAGCCCCTCGAGCGCCTCCATCGTCAGCGGCCTGTTGTACGTCTCAACGTAGCCCACGACGACATCCGTGCCACGCTGGAGGCGGCGCTTGCCCTCGTTCAGCATCGCGTACGTCTTCCCGGCTCCGGGAGCGGCGCCGAGATAGATGCGCAGACGGCCACGCGTCCGCCCCTCAGCGGGCGCAACCTCCTTGAGGAGAGCCTCTGGATCGCGACGGGTATCGTCGTCGGATTGCTTCATGGTTTGTATACCGGGAACCCCTTATCGAGCGCCATGTTGAGTTCGAGGACGTTCACGCGAGGCTCGCCGATGAAGCCCAGCGCTGGCTGCGCTGTGTAGTGGTCGACGAGTTGCTGCACGGCCGCAGGATCGGCGCCGCGCGCCTTCGCGACACGGTTCACCTCCAGCGCAGCGGTCGCCGGGCTGATGTCCGGGTCGAGTCCACTCCCGGAGGTGGTCACCGCATCGACCGGAACCTTCGTGCCAGGCGGCAGGTCGTTCTCCGTGATGAACGCCTGGACGCGCTGCTGGACGTCGTCGACCAGCGTCTTGCTGGCGGGCCCAAGATTGGACCCGCCGGAACTCGATGCATCGTAGCCGGTACCTGCCGCCGACGGGCGGGGGTGGAAGTACTGCGCCTCTGTGAATTGCTGGCCGATGAGGTTCGAGCCAACCGTCTGCCCGTCGACAGAGACCAGGCTCCCGTTCGCCTCGTGCTGGAAGAGCGCCTGGCCCACACCGAGCACAGCCAACGGGTAGATGACGGCAGTGATGACGAGGAGGGTGGCCGTGACTGTAAGCAACGGTCGGAAGGCTTCCCAGGTGGCATGGAGCGTGATAGCGCGCATTGTCTCTCCTTAGGCCAGGTGTGCGGCTCGAATGATGAGGTCGATCAACTTGATCCCGATGAACGGGGCGATGATGCCGCCCAGTCCATAGATGAGCGCGTTGCGGACGAGCAACGGACCTGCCCCGATGGGTCGGTAGGCCACGCCGCGCAGCGCCAGGGGGACAAGTGCGACGATGATTAGCGCGTTGAAGATGATGGCGGATAGGATCGCGCTCTCGGGGC
>JAFKFP010000134.1 GCA_017308185.1 bacterium
AACGTCCATTTGCGCCGTTGCCAGGCCTCGCTGAGTGTGTGGTTCTGTTCATGCGCCGGTGCGGGCGGCGGAGAATGCCCATCAGGTTTCAGGCCCATGTCGGCCGGGTCCGGAGAGAGCACCGTGAGCACCACCGGCACCGCGACCACCAGCACCAGCGCACCCATCGTGGGCGCCGCGAGCCGGACTCCGCCGATATCGATTAGCTTGCTAATGAGCGGCGAAAGCACCACGCCGCCCATCGAGACCCCCGTCGAAGAAATGCTCATGGCGAAGGCACGCTTGCGGATGAACCAGCGCGTCATAATCGCGTTCGTCGTCACCCCTGTGGACGTACCCGAAGCGATCCCCAGCGCGATGTACACGATGTACAGCTGCCACACCTGGTCCACGAACCCGATCAGCGACGCGAGGCCCGCGCAGAACACCACCCCAACGCCCATGAACTTGAGAGGGCCATAGCGGTCCACCCGTGGCCCGATGAACGCGGCCGTCAGCCCGGCCACGCTGAAGTAGAGGCCCGTCGCCCCGCTCACGATCGTCGTCGACCACCCGTGCTCATCCTTCAGTGGTTTGAGGAACACTGCCAGCCCGTAGTACCCGACGCCCACGCCTACAAAACTGAAGACCGCGCAGGCAATCGCGATGTACCACCCGTAGTACACCTTCGATGGCAGAAAACGGGATGCAACCGGCATTCGCGCGAGCGTCGATATTGTCACGGCGACAGTCTATGCGAGCCGCCGGTTCGGCGCACAGTGCCAAACCGGCTTCGAGCACCGGCAGAATGGTCATTCGTGCGCGTCCAGGAGTGGGCGCGTCCAGGAGTGGCTCCTCGCAAACCTTCCACCGTCGCGCTCAGGCCTGAACATCCGGTCACCTTCCGTTAGAATGCTCCCGCACGGCACAGCGTTGCCGCTCTTAGAGGAGGATATGTGAAAGCAGCCATTTTCCACGGGCCCAACCAGCCCCTCACCATCGAGCAGGTTGAAATCGATAGCCCCGCAGCCCACGAAGTCAAGATTCGCACCATGGCGAGCGGCGTCTGCCACAGCGACCTGCACTTCGTCGATGGACTCTACCCATACCCGGCCCCTGCCATCCTCGGGCACGAAGCCGCCGGCATCGTCGAAGAAGTCGGCGACCAGGTCGAATACGTGAAGCCCGGCGATCACGTTATCGCGTGCCTCTCCGTCTTCTGTGGGCACTGCGACAACTGCCTCAGTGGCAAGCCCAACCTGTGCCAGTCGAAGCCGGGGCGCGGCTTCGCAGGCAAGCCGTACTTCACCTGGAACGGGTCACCCGTGTTCCAGTTCCTGAATGTCTCGAGCTATGCCGAGCCGATGCTGCACCACGAAAACGCCGTCGTGAAGATTCGTGAGGACATCCCCTTCGAGCAGGCGGCCCTCATCGGCTGTGGCGTTACGACCGGCGTCGGCGCCGCGCTCAACACTGCCCAGGTCGAGCCCGGCTCGACGGTCGCCGTCTGGGGCGCCGGCGGGGTCGGTCTTGCGGCCATCCAGGGCGCCCGTATCGCCGGCGCCCGTCGGCCAAGGAGCTTGGCGCCACGCATGTCGTCGATGCCTCCTCCGGCGACCCCGTCCAGTCCGTCAAGGACCTTACGGGTGGCGGAGCCGACTACACCTTCGAAGCAATCGGGAACAAGCGTGCCGCCGAGCAGTGCTTCGAAGCGCTCAACCAGGGCGGTACCGCCACCATCATCGGCATGATCCCCGTCGGCCAGAAGATCGAACTCGATGGCTCGGCCTTCCTCGGCGAGAAGCGTATTCAGGGCTCGAACATGGGCTCGAACCGCTTCCGGAAGGATATGCCGCGCTACCTCGATTTCTACCTCCAGGGACGTCTCAAGCTCGACGAGATGATCACCCGCAAGGGCAAGCTCGAAGATGTCAACGAAGCGTTCCGCGCCATGAAAGCCGGCGAAGTCGCGCGCACCGTCCTCACCTTCGACTAGAAGCTCACCACCTCCAGCCCTCTCCCTCAACGAGGGAGAGGGGCCTGGGGGTGATTGCAGGGCCCTCCAACAGCACGGCGCCCGTGATCGAGCGGCCGACCGTCAACTTGCCCGCCGATCACGCCACCTGCCCGGGTATTGCGGCCACGAACCACACGGCCCACACTCCCGCTCATGGACCGCATCGAAATCGAAATCACGCTCAATCGCGACCGCGCATGGTTGCTCGAAACTCTGTCCGCCATGAGCGACGAAGAACTCTATGCGCCCCGCACCCCTAGCGAACACGACCCGTCCAAGACCTGGTCGTTCGCCGACCATTTCATCCACACCACGCTCATCGAGCAGAACTGGAACGCAATGTTTCGGCGCCACATCTCCGGCGATCCAGGTATGGCGCCGCGCGTGAATAGCGACGGCACACCGCAGTCCCGCGAGGACATGATGGCCTGGCTGCACGGCTGGACGGAAGCGTGGGCATCCGAACATCGGGGCAAGCCTCTTGGCGAACTCGTCCGTGCCGGCCTTGCAGTGCGTGCCGATACCCTCGCGCTCCTCGCAGAACTCGCCGACGAGCAGCTCCTTTCTGTCATACCGGGTACGCCGTGGGCAGACCATACGGTCGGCGGCATCATGGCCGCCAACGCCAGCCATGGGCGCATGCATTTCAAATGGGCGAAGGAAGGCACGCTCATGCCAACTACAGCCTGAGTCTCCACAGCGCCAGCGACCTGCGGTGCACTGCCGCTTGTGGATGGCGGTTCGTTTTGTATACTGCTATGCGCTGCCGCCATATCGGCTATTCAGGAGGACCGACTATGCAGCGCTGGGAAATCGAAGCTGCGATCAACACCGCGCGCACCTGGGCGCTCGAAACGTTTACCGCCATGTCACCCGAGGAACTCTCGCGCCCCGCAACCCACAGCGGCGCCGACCATTCCCGGATGTGGACCGCACGTGACCACTTCTTGCACCTCGCTGGCCCCGAAGGCGCGGTCATAGAAGCGATCCGCCGCCAGCTCGCTGGCGAAGAGTTCCCTTATCCTCAATTCATCGGCCCGGATGGGCCCGTCCCACGCGAGCAATTTGTCGCGAGCCTCAACGCGTGGAACGATGCCTGGCTCGATGAGCACGCGGGCTACACCGTCGATGACATCGTGGCGCTCGGCCAGCGCCAGCGCGCGGTCACACTCCAGCTCCTGTCGGAGACCACGGATCAGCAGCTCGCCCAGCCGTTGCGGAACATGCCTTGGAGCGCCTTCGTCGCGACACTCGGCGAGTTGTTCGCACTCAACGCTCGCCATGCCCATGGCCACCACCAGCAGGTGCTTGATGGCTGGGCCGCGCTTCAGCAGGCGGGCTTACCGGCCGGCAACTAGCCGATCCAGGCCTCGCTGCCGACTGTTGTGGATAGGGGGCCGTCCATCCGATCACGCCGGATCTCCTTGCGCGTGATCGGCCGGAAGCAATGCACACAGCGGGTGGGCCGGGGCGCTTCCAGGGGCACGATGGTCCGGTGGGTGCCGCATTCCGTACACGCCAGTTCGTATTCAATCACTTCGACCTGCATCGCACCCTCCGCGCTGCTCGTTGGCCGGCGTCTGCCCTCAGTCAGCTCAGCATAACGCGTCTCCATAATGATTCGGGCAACGTCTGACGATACTTTTGCAATCTGCGATACGGTTGCAACGCTTCTATAACTGCGCATGGGCACGGAGCGCTCGTGTCCCACGTATTCATGGCGGCGCGTACGATAGCCCGTAAGGAGATCTGTGGAGACCGATGAGTAAGCACAAGCACCGCGACGGCCACAAGAAGAAGCACGGCAAGAAGGCGCTGGTATCAGCACAAGCCAGTCCCGTCATCGGCTCAGCGCAGCAGGACGCGCCGCCGCCGATTACCGGCCCTGGCCGCGCTATGGTCATCTTTGCGCATCCCGATGACGCCGAGTTCACCTGCTCGGGCACCGTCGCCAAGTGGTGCGCCGAAGGTTGGGACGTGTTCTACGTTGTTGTCACCAGCGGCGATAAAGGCACGCACGATGAGACCATGTCTCCCGAGCGCCTCGCTGCCATGCGCGATGAGGAGCAGCGCGCCGCTTGCCGCCTCCTCGGCGTGAAGGAGTGCATCCTGCTTGGCTATGCCGATGGTTTTACGAGCGAAAGCCAGGAACTCCGCGGCCAGATTGTGCGCCTCCTTCGCCGTTACCGCCCCGATGTCGTCATCACCTGGGACGGCTTCCGCGGCACGTTCAATCATCGCGACCACCGCAACGGCGGCATCGCCACTATGGACGCCATCTACCCCATCGTGCGCGACCGTCTCTACTATCAACAGCACGAAGAGGACGGCCTCGCTTCGCACCAGGTGAATGAAGTGTTGCTGGCTGGCGCGGCTGACCCCGATTATGTGGTCGATATCACGGATCACTGGGAGACGAAAGTCGACGCCATTCTTTGCCATACGAGCCAGATAGGCGGGCGCACGAAAGCAGACTTTCTGAAGGAGCGAGCGGAGCGTGAGGCGAAGGAAGGCAAGAAGCCCATCGAAGAACGCTTCAGGCGATGGAGCATTCGCCGGCCAGCGCGACCGCAACCCAACCCGGCAGCAGCAGCCGCAACACGCGCCTGAGCCCAGTCGCGCCGCCCGGACAGGCCGCGTCGCACAATGCCTTCGACCCTCCCCGTTAGTGGCTTCGGTAGGGTATACACCTAGGCTGGAACCCTGTATATGCGGTCAATCGCCGTACGAACTGCCGGGTGTACCTAATGGTACGCACCTATTTGTGAACAGAAGTATTAATGAGATCACATCTTGTCAACACAATTTTGCCGCCATATCCTATTTGAGAACTGCGGGTGTCATCCGCGTACGCTTGCATATGAAGAAGGTTGTACGGCTGGGCTTAGCTATCAGTGCTGCCGCCATAGGCGGGGCTGCTGCCGTTGCTCTACAGGTCCCGGCTCTCGCGCTGGGAAATGGAAGTAGTGGCGGAGGGCTCCTCGGCGGGGCGCTCGGCGGTGTCACGGACACCGTCGGCACCGTAGCAGACACCGTCCTCCCGCCCGCGCCCGCAAATGCGACGGTCGCGCCCGAGGGCCCGGCTGCAGCTGATGCAATGCCCGCGGGACCCGTAGCGGGACTCATCGGATCGGTCGCGGAAAGCCTCGTCGAGCCTGCGGTGAATACCGTGCTTCCGGCCGCCGCTCCAGCTGCGAACGACACCACGGCTGCAGTTGGCAGCACGTTGGATTCCACCCTTGGCGCCACCAACCCCGACGGTTCAGACACCCCCGTGGGCTCAGCCGTGAATGCCGTCGCCAATGCCGTGTCACCCGCGGTCGAATCTCTCAACGACACGGTCGTGACACCCGCACTCGCGCCCGTAAGCGATGCAACCGGGCCCGTGCTGGAGCCGGTTCACGATGCGCTCGGGGCCGTCAACACCGTTGATACGGACCTCCTCACGCCGATACTTGATTCCACAACGACCGCCGCCGCCCCGATCGCAGGCGCCGTCGGCAATACGGTGAACACCGTCACCGCGCCTGCTGCGCCCGTCCTCGATGCGGTCAGCAGGACCGTAGTCCAACCTCTCGGCGACGTCGTCGACACCACGCTCCCGCCGATCGCTGATACGGTCGGTGGCGTGGTCGCGCCAGCCGTGACGCATGCGGTGGGTTCGGCTGGTGACAGCGTGGCGCCAATCACGGGCGTCGTTGGCGGGCCCGCCGGCGCCGCGAGCACATTGCCCCCTTCAAGCGGGGTCGCAGGCGTCGCTCCCGGCACAGCCGCGATCGGCGGTGGCTCTAGCCTGGGAGTCGTTTTGCCCGGCACGTCATTGACAGCCTCGCCGGCAGTGGCCGCAGCCGGCCACCCGTCGCTCTCTGACTCCACGACGCCCGCGAGCATCGCGCGCGACGGCCAGAGTTTGCCAGGTACTCTCGACGGTGTCGCAGGCATTCTCGAACACGCCGGCAACACCGGCGAGATCTTCGGCGCCGGTCTGACGGACGGAGCGGCCAGTTGGCCCGCGGGCGTAGCGTCGGCCTCCGGAACGATGATTCACGCGACAGGCACGAGTCGTGACGGCTCACCAGCGGCATCATCGCAGCCGGCGCCGGAGTCTGCGCCCGCTACGAGTTCCGGATCTGCCAGCGCGCCTGGGTTCTCGTCGAATGGCTTTGCAGCGATCGCGCTCGCTGCCGCACTTGGCGCCATGCTGCTTCTCGTGCTGCAATGGTCCGCGCGGCAACGGCGCTTGCCCTCCCTCTCCTATGCCCCGATAGTCCCCCCTGCATAACCCACCTCCACGGTAATGGTCTGCCAACACACCCCCTCGAACGCGCAATGGTGCTTCGCTCGAAGGGGTCAGCAGCAACGTCTCAGTGACTGAGACGGACGTGAAGCAGCGCGTAACGCGCGCTGCAAGAGGTGAAATACCGTGGGAACACACTTCCACTTCCGGGCGGTGGCCGCGGCAGTGGCGGCGAGTTGTCTCGCTGCAGCCCTGCTCATC
>JAFKFP010000105.1 GCA_017308185.1 bacterium
GACAACCCCACCGATGACTGAGCCGCTGCGTATCGCGTGGCTCACTACCGGGCGCGGGCCCGGTTCGTACGGCGCCTTCGAGGCGCTGACGCGCGCCATCGAAGATGGGCTTCCGGTCGACGTGGCGGTGATGTTTTTGAACCGCGAGCGCGGTGAATTCGAGGCGACTGACCGGCTGATCGACTACGCAAAGGGCTGCGGCACGCCAGTAGAGACGCTGTCGTCGGTGGCATTTCGGAAGTCACGCGGCGCGGCGCGTTCGAAGGCCGGCGAGGCCCTACCTGCCTGGCGCGCGGAATACGACGCCGCTGTCGCGGAGCAACTCGGCGCGTACGATTTCCAACTCGGCGTGATGTTCGGCTACATGCTCATCGCGACGGAGGCCCTGCATGGGGGGTTCACGTTCATCAATGACCACCCCGCGCTTCCCGATGGCCCGGTCGGCACGTACCAGGAGGTCATCTGCGAACTGATCCGGTCACGGGCGTGCGAGTCGGGCTGCATGATGAATGTGGTCACCAGCGACGTCGACCGCGGCCCGGCGATCAGCTTCTGCCGGTATCCCCTCACCGGGAATGGCATCGACGAATTGTGGGCAGAGACTGACACATCGGCGCCGCGTGAAGCGCTACAGCAGACCGCGCTCTATGCAGAGATCCGGCGGCGTGGCGTCGAGCGCGAACGGCCCTTTCTTGTAGAGACGTTGCGCGCCATCGCCGAACGCCGCCTCGAGGTGCCGCCCGTGGCGGCGGTCGATCTGACCGAGGCGGTGGAACGCGCGGTAGCGACCGATGGAAAGCAGTGGCTGCGATGAAGTTGGGCAGCGATGGGCGCGGCGGCCGATTTGCTACAATCCATTCAGCGAGGACAACCGTATGCAGCTACCGGTGACGTTGTACAGGGACGAAGATGGCTGGTTCGTGGTCGAATGCCCCGTCATACCCGGATGCGCATCCCAGGGCCGCACAGAGGACGAAGCGATCGCGAACATTCGCGAAGCGATTGCGCTCTGCCTCGAAGTCCGCCGTGAGCAGGGCCTTCCGCCCGTCATCGAGTCGCGGACGATTGACGTGCCGGCAGTTGCCTAAGCTGCCCAGAGTGTCGGGGGCGGAGGCGGTCAGAGCATTCGAGCAGTGCGGCTGGCAGGTTGCCCGCCAACGGGGCAGCAAGTGATTCTCACTAAGCCGGGCATGCCGATTACGCTATCAATCCCTCAGCATCGCCTGATAGGGCCGGGGCTATTGCGCGACCAAATCGGCAAGGCCGGACTGTCGGTCGAGGAGTTCGTGGCGGCACTACGTTAAGCCACGGCTTGCCGCTCAGAAGATGGCCGCAGACAGTTTCCGCTGGTATTCCTTCGCGAGCGGCGATTCGAGGCCGAGGATGTCGAAAATGGCCAGCACCGCCTTGCGCGCCGCGCCATCGGCCAGGGTCTTGTCGAGCCGAACGGACTCGATCAGTTCTTCGAGAGCCGCTTCGTACTGCTCGCGCGCAGCGAGCATGACGCCCCAGCGATACCGGGCACGCGCATCTCGGGGATTGTTCGCGGCTTCCGTCTCAAGGTTGTCCTTTGCGTGCTTCTCCGCGAAATCGTCGAGGAAGATGCGGTGCCGCAGACTCTTGGCCCGCCGGTCTATCGGTGCGCGTTCGAGGAGTTTCTCAGCTTCTCTGCGTTCGCCGCGCGCGAGCAGGATGCGCGCCAGCCCGACGATCGCGTCGGCGTTCGAGGGCGTGGCAGCCAGGGCGTCACGATAGGCAGCTTCTGCTGCCGCGCTATCGCCCGCACTGGCGAACCGCGCAGCGTCGCGCGCCGCAATTTCAGCTGGGCTGGGGAGCACCCTGGCGAAAAACGCCCGGACCTGCGGTTCCGGCAACGCGCCCGTGAACTCGGCGACCACCCGGCCATCACGGAACGCCTTCACCGCCGGGATGCCCTGGATACGGAACTGGGTCGCCGTCTGCGGGTTCTCGTCTGTGTTGAGCTTTGCCACGACCACATCGGGGGCGAACTCGCCCGCAAGCTTTTCGATGATTGGGCCGAGCATCCGGCAGGGTCCGCACCATGGCGCCCAGAAATCGACGACGACGGCGGTCTGCTTCGAGCGTTCGAGCACTTCGGCTGCGAACGTGGCATCGGTTACATCAAAGACAGCCTGGGCAGCGGTCATGGGAATCCTCGTCAGCGTTGATAACCCGATCGTAGCGCGCCGAGGCCGCGCGGGCGATGCCCTGCTGGCGGGGTTCGGCTACACCGGCCGGCCCGTGAGAAACATCAGGCCCTTGCCCAGCACTTCGCCGGCAAACACAGCTCCCATGCAGATGTAGAGGAGCCCTGTGGCGCTCTGCATGGCCCGGATCTGCGCGGTCCGCAGTGACAGCACCGCGAGCACGACCGGGAACACGATGCCGACCGCGAGACGGAGGTAGAGCATCGGGTTAGCGAACAGGCTCACGTTGACCGGGTTCGACGGCGTGGGCACCGAACGCACGGGCACGACGAGGTTGATGGCCACGATGACCGTCTGGAACACCAGCGCAGCGATCAGGATCCACGCGAGGTCGCGCAGCGGCCACGCAGGCAGCGAACCTTCTGTCAGGTACCAGTGGCCCCACACCATGGAGACTGACACAGCGCCCATCGCCAGCGTCCCTGCGGCCAGCGCCAGGAGCGACCCCGGATACCCCCACGTGGGTGGCGCGAGCATCCCGGCAAAGCAAACGACGACGACAGCGCCCGCGATCGCGCCCGCGATGCCGGCACGACGCCCAACTGGGTCCCAACCCATGAACACCGCGAACATGTACACGACGCTCGTGATGAGGACAATCAGGATGCCGCGCCGTGCGGGCGCGAACCAGCTGTCATCGACGCGATAGCCATCCACGGTAGGCCCGATGTTGAGAGAGGAAGCTGACCAGTACGCGAGACCGGCCGTGATTGCGATGCAGAGCGCCATCGTCATGACAAATCCACGGGTCACACCGCCGCGGAGGTCGCTCGCGACGGTCACCCAGAGGCTGCCGATAGCCAGCTCCGCGAGGATAAGCAGGAGGGTATAGGGGAGTGCTTCGACGTTCACTGAGATCGAGTGTAGGCCCTGGAGGGGTATGGGGCAGGCGCATGCAAACGCGTACCGGAGCCGCCGCTGCGATGGCATACGATTGCGATATGCACGGGGCTGAAAGCCGGCACACAGCTCCGCGAAAGGTTACCGTCCCGGAACGGGCAGGCGACCGGCGGATGACCGAGCAGGCATGGTGTTACGTAGATTTAACAGGTGCTGTGGATTGCTCATATGCCCGGTTGGTCTCAGCCTCTAGTAGCTGCACTTTTTCACGCCGTGGTCTGATAGCTGTCGGGTCTGGGTGACGTCTCGGCACTTCATATTTCTGGGAGGCATACGCGGGTGACATCGGCGAGGCGCCCTATGAGGCTGGCGATCATGGCGTCGCTCGGTGCCTGTGCCCTTCTTGGCGCCCTGTTGCTCACCATCGCAGGCGGCCACCCGTCACTCAAAGCGGATAACGCACTGGCTTCCTCCGGATGTTCCGGCAGCGTGGCACTTCCGGGGCAGGTGTGCCTGAGCGTCACTGATGGTGGAGTGACAGGATCCAGCGCGACCACTGCCGTTTCGAACTGGACTGTTACCGTTTCGAATACAGGCACGTACCCCTTCAGCGGCACGCTCACCGATGACTACAAGCCATGGAATGGCTCCCATCCGATCGCTGTCACCGGCGTGAGCGGCTCCGCGGGAGCGGACTGTAGCCCGGCTGGTGGGTCGATAACGTCCTCCTCGGGCATCGGCTGTAGTCTCCCACCCGGAAGTTCCGTGACGATTTCGCTGCAGGGCAATCTCGATCTCTGCGGCGGTCCCCAGATCGGGATATCCAACTCGGCCACTATCCTCGGCGTCTTCGCCGATGGCTCTGCAGGCGGAATCCACACCGGCGCCGGGCCCGTCGCGGCTGAGACCGGCACCAGCGGCCTCGACCCCTTCCAGCCGCCGTGTGTTGCCGCACCGACGCCCACCAACACGCCCGTGCCCCCGCCTCCGCCAACCAACACCTCGGTGCCGCCGCCTACCGCCACCCCCGTCCCTCCGACTGATACCCCCACGCTGACGCCGACGCCGACGAACACGGCCACTCCAACCCCCACGCGCACCCCGTCGCCGACACCGACCGCCACCCGGACTCCGTCGCCAACACCCACGCACACGCCCACATCGACGAGTACAGCGACACCCACGGCGACGCCAACGATCCAGTTTGTGCCGCAGGGCCGCACGGCGGCGCCCACGCAGACGCGCACGCGCACGCCATCACCATCGCCGACACCGACCAGGACGCCATCACCAACGCCCACACCGCAGCCCACCATCATCCCGCCGCCTCCGCCGCCCGGTCTGCCCCCCGCCTCAAGCGGCTTCACGCGCGTGACCCTTCCGCAGGGCGCCGGGTACCTGTTCGCCACCCGGTCCGTCGTGGCCACGGGCGGGAATATCGTTTGGGCCGATGGCACCCTTACGGGGGGGAAGGGCGTGACGTTCTCTGCGGCCACAAGCTCCACCGACCCCAACGCTGTTGCCGCGCCCACAACCGGCATCGATGCAACTGCACTGAAGCCTGCGGCCGCGGAAACCTTCTTTGTGAACGTGAAGAACGGCGACGAAACCAAGACCTATCGCCTCTGGGTCCCGGAAAACGAGGACATTACGCCCCGCGGCAACTTCACCTTTGACTGGAAACTCGAACGGACCACGGTCGCGCCCCCCGTGCAGGGCGCCATGCCGAAGCTGCTCTCCGATGTCCACCTGCCCAGCGAGGCATTCGACACCGGTGGCGGCGTGATCACGACCAACCTGATCATCACGCTCGTGCTGCTCGCACTTCTCCTCGTCGGGGCCGAGATCTTCAATGAAGCGCTTCGCGACACGATGGTCGATTGGAACCTGCGTTCTGTCCCCGTGCCGGCCGCTGTCGCGGCAGGATTCGGGCAGGCGCGGCGCTTCGCGTCCGTCGTAGAGATCGACTGGCAGCGCTGGATACCCGACTACAAGAACGTCGACCGCGTACTCGCCCCGTTACTGCTGCTGGTTGGCACCGGGCTCATCTACTGTCTCCTCGATAGCGAGGCCGGGTTCAATGAGCACACCATCACGCTGTTCGTCAGCCTCGTCGTCAGCCAGGGTATCCTCGCGGTTGCCTATGAAGGCGGGAAGGCGTTCCTCTATCGCCGCAGCATGCGCACCCGCGCCATAGTGCACCTCTACCCGCCGTGCATCCTCATTGCGATCGTGTCTGTGATCATCTCACGCATCGCCGGCTTCCATCCCGGGATCGTGGTCGGGTTCATCGCGGCTGCCGTCATCGTGGGCCATGAGGAATATACAGTTGAAGCCCGCGGCAAGGCGTTGGGCAGCATGGCTGCCGCACTCCTGGGCATTAGTGTCGCCGCGTGGATCCTGGCGATGCCGTTGCGCGACCTCTACCACGCGGACCCAAGCATCTGGACCGCCATCCCCGAAGCGACCGCAGTCTCGACCTTCATCATCTGCCTCGAGGGCCTGTTCTTCAGCATGATCCCCTTGCGCTTCATGGATGGCTGGCACATCTGGCGCTGGAACAAGTTCGCCTGGGCCGGCATCTTCATCCCCACCGCGGCACTCTTCGTCCAGGTGCTCTACAACCATTCCGATGAATACCTGGACTTCCTCGGCAGCCATCGCTCGATTGGCGGCATCGCCATCATCATCCTTTACCTCGCCGCCACCTGGGGGACATGGGGCTACCTGCGCTACCGCGAGGAGAACCGCGAGCGCCACGAGGCAGAAGAGTCTGAGGCTGAAGAAACACCGCTCGAACCGCCGGCGGCAGCACCGGGCGGTGAATAGAGCGAGCGGGCAGCATTCCGCCGCCCGCCGCGTCATGCCATGCGCTACACCCGGTGCGGATGCGGGCCGAACTCTGCCTCGTAGAACGGCGACACCATGCGGCCCGGCGGCAACACCTCGTCAATGCGCTTGCGGTCTTCGTCCGTTAGCACAACATCCGCCGCGCCAAGGTTGTCTTCCAACTGGTCCATGGTGCGCGGCCCGATGATGGCGCTCGTAACACCCGGTTGCTGCGCGACCCAGGCCACGGCCAGCTGCGCGAGCGTGCAGTTCTTCTCCTGCGCGATGGGGTCGAGCGCTTCGATGATGTCAAACACGCCTTCGACCCAGCGGCGCTGGTAGACGGGGTTTCGTGATACGGCAGCGTAGCGGCTGTCCTCTGGAGGCGGCTCGCCGCGGCGATACTTGCCGCTCAGCAGGCCGCCGGCAATCGGACTCCACGGGATGATCCCGAACCCGTAGGTCTGCGCCATGGGGATGAGTTCGCGTTCGATGCGGCGGTCGAGCAGGTTGTAGGGCGGCTGCTCGCACACGAACCGGTTGAGCCCGAGTTCCTTCGAAACCCAGAGCGACTCCACCAGTTGCCACGCGCCGTACGTGCTCGATCCGAGGTAGCGTACCTTGCCGGAACGCACCAGGTCATCGAGCGCGCGCAGGGTCTCGTCGATAGGGATGTGCGGGTCAGGGCGATGGATCTGGTAGAGGTCGATGTAATCGGTCTTGAGTCGCCGGAGGCTTTCTTCACACTGCGCGATGATGTGCCGGCGGCTGTTGCCCATGTCGTTCGGGCCTTCGCCCATGCGTCCATGGACCTTTGTGGCGAGGACAACCTGCTGCCGCTTCCCATTGCGCTTCAGCGCATCGCCGGTGGCCTCTTCGCTCTTGCCCGCGTTGTACACGTTCGCGGTGTCGATGAAGTTGATGCCCGCATCAAGGGCACGGTCGATGATGTCAGCCGAATCAGCTGGTGTCGTGCGGCCGCCGAACATCATGCAGCCGAGACACAGTGTGCTCACCTGGATGCCGGTGCGGCCCAGCGGACGAACTTCGATGGACAATGCGTCACTCCTGGCCAGAGGTATGGGGTTTCAAGAATTGTAGCATTCAGCTCGTGGGGCGATGCGTAGCCGCCTCCCATTCGCGCAGGTGCCGCCGCGATTCGAGGTCGAGGTACGTCAGCGCGAGCACGATCGCCACGAACGGGATGAGCAGCGCGTACACAATCGAGTTGAC
The DNA here is from genome assembly GCA_017308185.1 of bacterium. Lineage (GTDB taxonomy): Bacteria > Chloroflexota > Dehalococcoidia > Tepidiformales > Tepidiformaceae > JAFKFP01. The sequence goes on from JAFKFP010000105.1 coordinate 7,131, forward strand.
GATGTTGACGAGCTCGAGTGGGAGGCTGGTGGCCAGGATGAGCGCCGCAGCGATGACCGGCCCCGCCAAGGCCACGAGCACGCTCATTGCCGCCACGATGAAGAAGCTGCGCCACCATTCGCCGTCAACGGCCGCGGCGCTTCTCGCGGGAGCCTCGGCGCGTCCTGCGCGGTCGAAGATGATCGACTGCTCGATGAAGTACCACCGCACCGTCTGGCGGATCGCAAACGGGATCCCGACAATTGTGAGGCTCAGCACCGCGACAATCCCCAGGGCCCGCAACCGGGCCAGCGTCAGCACACCGAGATTTCGGTAGAGCCCCCGGAGAGCGCGCCAGGGCGAAAAGTCGAGGCCGCGATCCACATCGGCGAGCCCCACCGTCACAGCCGAAACGATGAAGACCACAGCTGCGAGGCTCTCGATGCTCCCATACAGGAGGCCGAGGAATACCCCTGCGGGCCGCGCGTCGAAGAAGTCCACGACGTTCGAAAACGGAGAAACGCTGTTGAGGGCGTCCTGCGCGACCAACGCGAGGACACCAAGGGGTACGTAGATGGCGGTCAACGTGAGCATCCCGCGCGCGTGGCGCCGGTAGAGATGAATCGCGAGGCGCAACACCGCGCCGAAGCGGCGGCGCTGACGAAGGAAACCTGCCACGGGTGTGCGTAACAGCACCGTGCGGCGCGCATCGCGAACGCCAACCACCACGAGCCCAAGCATCGCGAGGAACACGACCGACGCCGCTCCGCTAGTGAACAGCGGCCAGTTGAAGGCGAACCCCAACGCACGGGCGCCGAAGGAGACTCCGCGGCAAAAGAATGACGCCGCGTTTCCCCCGACGAACGCCCCGCCAGGGACGGTCACGCTCGAGTGGCGCTGCTCAGCTGCCCATGTGAACGGCTCCGTCCATTGCGTCGTCGTGTTCGGACCGTTCGGCCCATCGTCCTCGCCGCCCGCAAGCTGCCCCCACGCCCCTTCGTAAGCGATCCATGCGAAGGCATCGGTGGCGGTCACGGTTGATGGGATCAGCCGCACCTCAGGGCTGACTACCCGGTGCGGCCCGGTGGCATCGTCGCAGCCGAATCCGGTCCCGTTTTCGCCCTTTCCGAAATACAGGTTCGGCGTGTAATAGTTGCCGTGCGAGCCGGAACCCACATAGACGACGGGATGGCCATCGTCTTTCGAAAGCTTGCCGCTGCCCCATTTCGCGGTCTCGCCCCCGCTATGCTGCGAGTAGATGATCAGTTCCGGTTCGTGGCCGAGGGCCGCCTGCGGCGTGTCCTGGGCGAAGTTGAACTGGATCATCTCCCAGTCGCCCTCGTGGCGATTGTTCCACTCATTGAAGTAGTAGAAGAACCAGTACTGGAGCGCGAACCCCGGATGGCCTGCCTCTGTCGCGAGATGGACGTAGGTGACATTCGGCAGCCCCGCCGAGAAGCGCGCGGCGTCCTGTTCATAATTGCATCCGCGCGAGCGCGGCGATCCCGGATAATCCAGGTAGTAGGTTTCATCCAGGCCATACAGGTCTTGCGCGTTTGGCGCCGTTGTGACGACGGGGTCACCGTTGGCGGTGCGCTGCCGTAGTTCGATGGCAGGGTTGCCAAGGACCATGCCCACGGGCTCCGGGTTATAGGGGTCGCCGTTCGCGTTGCAGGCGCTCGACTGTTGCTTGAGTTGGAGCACCGGCGAAAATTTCGCTGCCAACTCGGCCAGCCCGGCTGGCGCCGGCCCCGCTGACGGGCTGGCGGCCGACGATCGCGTCACCGGGAGTGAGACAGCCGCCAACACTGTCAATGCAAAGAGCAACGCCATCCGTAACTGCCAACAGAGGGCGCCGCCGGTCACCACATACCTAATCTACAATGCCGCCCACAGAGAGCGCCAAGCACGTCCCTCGTTTACACAAACGATTGCCGACCGATCTGCGCGTTTGCTAGCATCGTGAAAAGGCGGCGTTGGCAATGGATGGATCGACCGTCCTCGTGCTCAACCAGAACTACGAGCCGCTCAACGTGTGCAACGTGCGGCGCGCGCTGATCCTTGTGCTCTGCGGCAAGGCGGAAGTCATCGAGTCCGCCGGCAGCGTCATCCGCTCGGCGGCCGCCGCGTTTTCGCTCCCCTCGGTAATCCGGCTCGTCAACCTCATCAAGCGACCACGGCCCAAGGTGCGGCTCACCCGCCGAGAGATTTTCGCCCGCGATGGGTGGGCCTGCGTCTACTGCGGCAAGGTGATGAAGGACCTCACCCTCGATCACGTGATGCCGCGCCATCGCGGGGGCGGCCACACCTGGGAAAACCTCGTGAGCGCGTGCAAAGCGTGCAACCACCACAAGGCTGGACGCACGCCGGCGGAAGCCCACATGCACCTTCTGCGCGAACCAGCCGCCCCGCGGCTCTCTATCTACCACATGTTCTTCCCATACCTCGGGAATCAGGAGGGATGGCGGAAGTTCGTGCCCGGCTGGGAACCGGCGATCGCGGCGAGCTAGGGCGCCGGCGATGGTCGCCACACGTGTGCAATCCGCCGGGAGGCTCGTTCCCGTACAATGCATGCACACATTCAGATGGGGGACGATCCATGGTCCTGGAGTACACGATGACTCGCCTCGATGGCAGCGACGAAGATCTGGCATCGCACCGGGGCAACGTTTTGCTGATGGTGAACGTGGCGAGCCGCTGCGGCCTCACCCCGCAGTACACGGCGCTGGAGGCACTGCACGAGAAATACAACCCGCAGGGTTTCGAAGTGCTTGGCTTCCCGGCGAACAACTTCATGGGGCAGGAGCCGGGGACCGACGAGGAGATCGCCGAGTTCTGCAGTTCAACCTACGGCGTGACTTTCCCGATGTTCTCGAAGATCAGCGTCAAGGGCGACGATATCCATCCGCTCTACGCCGAACTCACCAGCATGCCCGAACCGATCGGCGGCGACGTCGCGTGGAACTTCCAGAAGTACCTGGTCGACCGCGAGGGGAACGTGGTGCGCATGTTCGGTCCGCGCACGACCCCGGATGACCCGGAGGTGGTGCAGGCCGTCGAGGAGCTGCTGGGATAGGGCCAGCCGCCTAGATTGCGCCAACGTCTTTCAGGTGTTCAATAGCCGGCCAGTCATACCCGGCCGCGAGCAGCACCGCTTCTGTGTCCTGCCCCAGTTCGGGGGCCGCCCGCAACTCCTGCGTGGGCGTGCCACTGAACGTCACCGGCGTGCCATTCGTGGTGATGCGCCCCTGCCCGCTATGTTCGACTTCGACGAGGTAGCGGTTCTCCCGGAGCTGCGCGGCCAGTTCGCCATCATCCTTCAGCGCCGAGTAGTCGTTCACGCGGCCGCACGGGACATCCTCCGCGATGAGGCGTTCGAGCCACTCCCCCACCGTACGCGCCGCGAAGATCGCTTCGAGGCGTGCTTCGAGTTCATCCGCGTGGTCGTTGCGCTCCCAGGGCCCCGCAAATCGCGGGTCGTGTTCGAGCGCCGGGTCTCCCAGTGCCCGGCAGAGCGGCGCCCACGATTCCTGCCGCTGGGCCGCGATGGCCACGCCCCAGCCATCGGCGCCGCGGTAGTGGCTGTAGAGCGGACTCCGCCGAAAACGCGCGCGTCCTTGCTTACCCGTCACGAAATAGCGCGTCACCTGCCGCCCCTGGAAGGCCATCATCGAGCCAAGTAGCGATACCTCCAGCTTCTGCCCCACGCCGGTCGTCGCACGGGCAAAAAGTGCTGAGGCGATGCCCATTGCGAGGAAGCTCGCGCTGATCTGGTCGGCAGCGCCGGGGAGCGCGGGCGAAGGATCATGCCCGGGACCGCCCGCCTGCTCGACCATCAGGCCGCTCACGGCCTGCGCAACGTGATCGAACCCCCCCAATCCGCTCATCGGCCCCTTCGAACCAAAGGCAGACGCCTGGGCGTAGATCAGCCGCTCATTAAGCGGCCGTAGCGACTCGTAATCGAGCCCGACGCGCGCCATGAACCCCGGCCGGAAATTTTCGACGACAACATCAAAGCCCGGCACGAGTGCCCGCACGACCTTCTGCCCATCTGGAAGCCGGATGTCGAGCGTGATCGAGCGCTTGCCGCGGTTGTAGGACTCGAAGTAGGCAGAGAAGCCCGTCTCGGCATCGCGCTCGGACTGCCGGCCCCATTCACCATCGATGCGCGGTTCGACTTTCACCACCTCAGCACCCATGTCGGCGAGCAGCGCTGTGGCGAACGGCCCCTGCTGGAACCTGGTGAAATCGAGGACGCGGACGCCATGCAATGGTCCGGGCATGGGTACTCCTTGCGCGTGGTGGTGTGGCACAGTCTACCGAGATCCGGCTTCCAAGGCGGTAGCGCGAAACTCGCAACCTGCAACTTCCATGTCACGTAGACTCGTTGCAACGAACCAGGAGCACAACAGGACATGTCGATTGTTGAAACCGAACACCGCGATGGCGTGATGGTGATCCGGATGAACCGGCCCGAGCGCATGAACGCATTGAGCACGGATCTGCGTATAGCGCTCGCGGCGGCCTGGCGCGAGTTCCGCGACAGCGCCGATCTCGAGGTCGCGATCTTCACCGGGACGGGCCGCGCCTTCTGTGCCGGCGAAGATATGAAAGAGTCGCTCGAGCACGGCCGGGTTGGCATCCCCGCGGATGGCCTCGAAGACCCTTACAACGACGCCACGCTCGATAAGCCAGTCATCGTTGCGGTCAACGGTTACGCGATGGGCGGCGGCTTCATGCTGGTCGAACGCGGCGACCTGCGCGTGGCCGTGCGCGGGGCAGTCTTCGAAGTCTCCGAGGCGAAGCGCTGGCTGCTCGGTGGCTACCAGCACGGCCACATCGCTGCCATGCCCCACGCCATCGCAACCGAGATGGCGTTCGCCTACCGCTTCACGGCTGAGCGTTTCCACGAACTGGGCTTCATCAACCGTCTCACCGATCCGGATGGGTTATTGCTCACCGCCCACGAGATGGCCCAGCACCTGCTCACACTGCCCCCCGCCTCGCGCGTGAATACCCTCGCGATGATGCGCGCCATGCGCCCCCGCGTGCCGGCCGAACTGGAAGACCTAGCGGAGCGTCTCCGCAACCACGGCGCGAAGAGCGACCTGACCGAATCGCGGCGCGCCTTCGCCGAAAAGCGCAAGCCCAACTTCAAAGGGTGGGATGATCCTGGCGATCGCGCACGTACGCCACGGCGTTGAGTCGCCCCGCCCTACTCGCGCAGGTATAGTCAGCGCACAAACCCGTACGTGGAGGTGGAATCAATGACACGCGCACTCGTGTTGGGCGGCGGCGGACCTATCGGCATAGCCTGGGAATCAGGATTGGTCGCCGGCCTCGCTGAAGGCGGCGTCGATCTCAGCACCGCCGACTTCATCATGGGCACGTCGGCCGGCTCCGTTGTCGGTGCCCAGCTGGCCATGGGCCGGCCCCCATCGGCACTCTACACGGCGATAACGGCACATCCACCGCAGCCCGCCACCCAGCCCGGCACGACGCCGAGCGCACCGCCGGTGCTTACGCCGCTCATGGAGCTTATGCAGCAGGCCTCGGCCGGGAAAATCGCGCCCGCCGAACTTCGCCGTAAAATCGGTGAGTTCGCCCTCGCCGCGCAGACCATCACCGAGGAAGAGTTCCTGGCGAGCTTCGGGCGCATGCTCGCATCAAGCGGCGCGTGGCCCGAGCGTCCGTACGCCTGCACAGCCGTCGACGCCGTCGATGGCTCGTTCATCCTCTGGGACAAAGCGGCGGGCGCACCGCTCAACCGCGCCGTCGCTTCAAGCTGCAGCGTCCCGGGCATCTACCCGCCGATCACCATCAATGGGCGGCGCTACATCGATGGGGGGATGCGTTCCGCGACCAACGCCGATTGCGCGAAGGACTACGACACCGTCCTCGTCGTGGCGGTCACCACCGATGTGCCCGGTCCCATGGGAGACCAATCGCGCGCGCGGTTAGCCGCCGAACTTCAGACTCTGCGCGACGCCGGCCGAAGCGTTGAATGCCTCCAGCCGGACGCCGGTAGCCGGGCAGCGTTCGGCCCGAACCTGATGGACTTCTCGCGCCGCACAGCCTCGGCAGAGGCAGGCTACGCGCAGGGACAATCGGCTGCCAGTTCGCTGCGCGCCATGTGGGACGCTTAGACGCAGAGGAGGCATGGAGACAACGGGCACACAAACGGGGCGCTCCCGCTGAGGTCTCGGGAAGCGCCCCGGAAGTTGGCGGTCGGGCATCACGGGTGCACCAGGAGCCCGGATAGAGGAAGGTCGCTCTTAATGAGATGGCCAACCGCATAGTCTCACGATACCGGCAAGCCAATCGAAGACGTGTTGCGCTCGGTTGGCTGTGTATCTCGATTCGATTACGCGTAGGAGAACCCGTGCGCCCGGAAGACTGCCGCGAAGCGTTAGCCACACTCGGCCCGCCGTGGAACCCGCAGGAAATCACTGCCCTCGAGGGCGGCTGGTCGTACTGGACATTCCGCGCGGATGATCACATCGTGCGCTTCCCGCGCACCGCGAACGACGCGCTACTTCTCGAACGTGAATTCGCCCTCCTCCCCATCATCCGCGATCGCATAGGCGTGCCCGCGCCCCGCTACACGGTGCGTGGTGAATGGCGCGGCCGCCCGTTTGGCGCATACCCCCATCTGCCCGGCCGTTTGGTGAGCGCCGCCGACCTCGCTGTGCCCGCCGCGAAGCTGCCAGCAGCCCTTGGAAACGCTCTCCGGGCGCTCCACGAGACGCCGCTGGCGGCACTTACACACGTCGACACGAGTCCCGATGGTTGGTGGCAGCGCAAGCGTGCATTCTTGGACGAGTGCCGCGCACGCGCCTTCCCGCTCCTCCCGGCGCACGTCCAGGCCGTTGCCGCGAGGGAGATCGAACACGCCGAGCAGCGGTTTCGCGACGGCGCTGTGCAGCCAGCACTCGCCCACAACGACCTCGGCCTCGTCCACGTTTTGACCGATGGCCACAAACTCACGGGCATCATCGATTGGTCCGACGCTGAGGTCACCGACCCCGTGATAGACTTCGTCGGCATCGTGGGCGCCGGTGGCTCACAGGCGGTCGCAGCCGTGCTCGGCGGTTACGGCATGCCCCCGGGAGAGGCGTTCTGGGAGCGGCTCTGGTTTCTCGCCTGGGTTGCGCCGCTCCACGACATCCTCTACGGGCTCGACACCGGCGATGATGACGTGCTCCACGCCGGCATTGCTGGCGTCGAGACTCGCATGCGCAGCAGCGGGCGGCTTCTCTAGAGGGCCACGGCCCCGGCGATTAGGATGGTTTCCGCGGGAGCGCTTCGTCTCGCAACCGTGGCGCCGGACGGTTGGGATTCACACGCTCGCGTTCGATGATGGTGAGCATCTCGGCCACTGCATCATCCATGTGATCCTGGTGGTTGTACACGACGTAGTCGTTGTTCGGCATGTCGGCGATCTCCTCGTCGATTTCGGCGAGGCGCGATTCCAGTGAGTCGTCCGTCTCGGTATCGCGTTCTATTAAGCGGCGGCGGAGCTCAGCGCGATCCGCGGCCATCAGAAACACGAAGATTGCGCCCTCCAGCATGCGCCTCCACGCGCGGGCGCCCTGCACGTCTGTCCGGATGATGAAGTCCTCACCCCGCGCGATCGGGCCTGCGACCTCGCTGTACTTGAGCCCCTTCAAATCCTTGTACACATGCGCCCACTCGGCGAACTCGCCGTCGGCGACGCGGCGCTCGAACTCCGGCCGTGTGAGGAAGATGTAGTCCACTCCATCCACCTCACCCTTGCGCGGCGCGCGCGTTGTCGAACTCGTCGCGCGCTGGATATCTGTCCGTGCGCGGAGCTCCTTGATGATCGAATCCTTGCCCACACCTGCCGGGCCGTGCAACACGATCACGAGCGGCTTGCGGGTCATCTGGCGGCCACCCCTCCGAGCGATGCGTCCCGGAGATCATCCCAGAAGCGCGGGTACGAAACGCCCACGGCATCATGCACGACTTCCGTGGTGTCCGTCGCGAGCGCCCCGGCAATCGCAGCCAGCATCCCGACCCGGTGATCGCCACCGGCATCAACCGTGGCGCCCGTGAGCCGGCAGGGGCCATGCACCACGAACCCATCGTCGCGCGGCGTTATGTCCGCGCCCATGCTTCCCAAGACCCTCACGACCGCCTCCACACGGTCCGATTCCTTCACGCGCAATTCAGCGGCGCCCGCGATAACGGTGTCGCCCTGCGCGAAACAGCCAAGAATCGCAACGAGCGGCAACTCATCAATGGCGCGCGGCACCACTCCGCCGTCAACGCGCGTCGCCCGCAGGTCTGACGTGCGGACCACGAGGTCAGCCACCGGCTCGCCACCGGCCATGCGTGGTTCGCTTATGTCCACAGAAGCACCCATCGCGTCGAGGATATCGAGCAGCCCCGTGCGCGTCGGGTTCACATTCACGTTCTCGATCACGATTTCGGCGTCGGGATGGCACGCGCCTAACACCAGCCACGGCGCCGCGCTGGAGATATCGCCCGGCACGCGGATGGGCAGCGGCGAAAGCCGCGATGGCTGTTCGATCCGCACCGCATGTGCCGCCGTTTCGATGTGGCACCCCATGGCCGCCAGCATACGTTCAGTGTGGTCGCGTGAGGCCTCGGGCTCGGTGACGGTCACCGGGCCATCGGCGTAGAGACCCGCGAGCAGCACGGCCGACTTCACCTGTGCGCTCGCGACGGGGCTCTCGTACCGCGTCCCATGCAAACCGCCCCCGCGGATCACCAGCGGCGCGAGTGTATCTGACTTACGGCCGTGCAGGTGCGCACCCATCTGCTGGAGCGGCGTTATTACCCGGCCCATCGGGCGGGTGCGAAGTGAATCATCGCCGCTGAGGATGCTCAGAAACGGCTGCCCGGCAAGCAGCCCGCTCATGAGCCGCATCGTCGTACCACTGTTCCCGCAGTCGAGCACATCAGCACTCTCGCAAAGGCCACGCAACCCGCGGCCATGCACCAGCGCCCGGTCTGACGCCTCGGGCCAGTCGATAGCAACGCCCAGCGCTCTGAGACAGGCGGCCGTCGACCGCACATCGTCCGAATCGAGGATGCGTTCCACCACCGCATCGCCATCGGCAATCGCGTTCAGGATCAGCGAACGGTGGGATATGGACTTGTCCCCCGGGACACGCACCTTCGTGCGAAGGCGCTCCGGGCGGCTAACGCGCACCGTTGTCGTCACCCGCGCCCAGTTTGCGGCGGAGGTCTCGATCGTCCGTGCGGCCATTCATCTTGTCCGGCATCTCTTTCAGCTTGTCGTGCAGCTTTCCGCCAAGCAGGAGTTGCCCCATCTGGTCACTCGCCGATGGCGCTACTGGGCCGGTCGGCTTCCGCCGAGTGATCGGGTTGGTGATGTACACATCGCGGTCAAGCTGGGTGGATGCGAACAGGTCGAACATCGAGTCATCCCCCGCATCGAGCGCCGTGCGGATCTTATCGAGTTCCGCCTCGAAGCGGCCCAGCCAGTGCACGATCGCGTCCCGGTTCGTGACCATGATGTCGCGCGCCATGGTGGCGTCGCCGCTGGCCAGCCGGGTCATATCCTTGAAGCCTGGTCCGGCGATCAATGCCGCGTCCTCCCAGCCCTGCGAGTCGCGCACCATCCGGAACAACGCGACGGACGCGAGCAGCGGCAGATGACTGACGGCCGCAGCCCACTGATCGTGTTCCGCGCCATCAATATAGAAGGGGATGGCGCCCATCGCCTCCACCAGCCCGAGGACGACCTGGACCGATTGCTCGGAGGCACGCGGCGACGGGGCGATCGCCCACGTCGCGCCCTGGAACAGGTCCGCACGCGCCGCCGATGGGCCGCTCTTTTCGCGTCCCGCCATCGGATGCCCGCCGATGAAGTGCACGCCCTCCGGCAGGTACTCCGCCGCCCACCGCATGAGGTCCGATTTCGTGCTGCACGTATCGGTCACTATCGCGCCCTCTGCGAGGTACGGCCCCATATCCTGCAGCAGCCGCCGGGCAGCCATCACGGGCACGGTCAGGAACACGATTGCAGCACCCATCAGGCCCTCTTCGAGCGACCCTACCTCGCGGTCGATCGCGCCCATCTTCTTGGCCGTGCGTGCGAAGTTGCGGTCGCGGTCGATGCCGATGATCTCGTACGTTCGGTCCTTGCGGGATGCCAGCGAAAGCCCGACCGAAGTGCCGATCAGGCCCGTGCCGATGATGGTGATTCGAGACTGCGCCATGTGGGTTCCCCGGGTGCCGTTCGCCGCCTAACTCGCGGCATCGGCCTGTTGAAGTAAGGCTAGCACAGGATCGTCTCCAGGGTCGGAATGGTGACGGAGTGTTAACTCAATCACCCCTTCCGATGCGCCTGCTCGTTCGAGCATCGCTGCGCCCCTTTCGCTATGCAGAAGCGTCCTGCTCACGGCTCGCCGGAGTTCGTACTGGGAACGCGGCTCTGCAAGCCACCGCGCAACCCCAAGGTCCGACGCAGCGACGAAGGCCACGCGGTCGCGGCGGCGCTGGGCGCCTTTCGCGATGTCGTGGACGAGTGCAGCGGTGATGAGGTCGTAGTCATCGTAGCCGCGATCAAGAAGCCAGACAGCACACTTCACGCCATGCAGCACATCGCGCGGATGCTGGCGCACGAACAGGGTGTACAGGTGCGGTTCGAGCACTTCGTTTGCGAAGGCGAAGTCTTCCTTCGACGGAAGCTCTGTGGCCGTCAGCCACTGCCGCATGCGGTCACGAATCATACGCCGATAGCCCGGAATACCTGGTTGCTCATGCCTCCAATAATCCACCCGAGCACGTTGTATTGCGGCGCAACATAGCCGGCAACGAACAGGATCATCAGGATACCAATACCATACGGCTCGAGGCGGCTGAGCGTCCGTGCCGCCTCATCCGGGAGGATTCCGACTGCCACCTTGAAGCCATCGAGCGGCGGCACCGGGATCAGGTTGAAGACCCCGAGGAGCACATTGTAGAAGACGATGAACAACAGAAAGACTCCGATGATCTCGGAGCCGCTGGCCGTCGAAATGGCATCAAAGCTGCTGACGGGCTGGATCCAGCCGAGCCGCAGCGGGATCGCCGCAAGCACCGCAAACACGAAGTTCGATGCCGGCCCCGCCAGCGCCACCAGCATATTGCCGCGCTTCCAGCCGCCGCGGAGCCGCATCGGGTTCACAGGCGTCGGTTTCCCCCAGCCAAAGCCAACGAGGAGGAGCAGGATCAGGCCCGTCGGGTCCAGGTGCACAGCCGGATTGAGCGAGAGCCGCCCGCGCCGCGCCGCGGTATCGTCGCCGAGTTCATTCGCCGCCCACGCATGGCTGAACTCGTGGAAGGCGATCCCCGTGATAAACGCGACGAGAAAGGCGGCCAGGTAGGCGACAAGCGCCGGGGGATTATCCAGGAACTCCCTCAGGTTATAGAGCAGCATCCAACGCCGATGCTAGCAGGATCAGTGGTTAGGGAATCGAGAACCGAGGAACAGGGAATGGTGTACGCGGGACGCACCGTGCTCGCCCGGCGCACCTGGGCCGGCTGCCCGTTCCCGGTTTACGATCTCGTGCTCACTGATTGACCGGATATGACCGGATTGTTACGTTCCTGCAGGTACGCGCCTGCTCGCAGAGGGTGGCGGCACGGCGCGAGGCCACAGCGTCAGGCAGTGGCACGGAGGTACAAGCGGGGCCCCCCGTAGTAACGTTATAAGGGGACACGCGCGAGGCGTGCCTGCCCGGAGAGATGCACTGCGTCCCTCCGCCAGCGAGAGGTATCCCGCATGATCGCTCCCGGTATGCGGCCATTACCGCGAATACCCCGCGCGCTTGCGTCGTTCCCGCTGAGCGTGGCCGCTGTGCTCGTCACGCTCTTCGCCTGGGTTGCGCTCGTCCATAGCCCCGCCGCCACCGATGTTCCCGTGACGCAGCCAGTCATTGCGGCGGCGTCGGATTTCCAGACCATCGTCTACTCCGACCCAACCACCACGACTGATGCGCTCTATCTGCGTTCCACCGCCGCCGACGCGAAGCCCCAGCTGATCACCACCTTCCAGGTCCAGGGCGGCCTCCACGCACACGGCGCAGCCTCTCCAGCAGGCACGAGCGTTGCAGTGCTCGCGCCGCAGGCCTCCACCGCGGCCAGCAGTCATCCCACCGCCACGCTCTACACGGTCTCACTCCCATCGGGCATCCGCAGCGAAATGGAAGGCGCCTTCGCCTACCTGTCGCACCTCGTGTGGGCTCCGGATGGCCGCTTCATCTACGCAACATCGCCCCTCCACGGCGACACGCTGGACGTCACACAGACCGACACGTACACGGGCCATACGAGGATTGCCGCCCAGTTCGCCGGGGCGTTCGAAGCCGTGCCCCTTGGCTTTAGCGCCAGCGGCTCACGCCTGTACGTCGTCACCGTCGACAAGTCAGGTTCGACGCTCTGGCAGGAAGAGGACGGCAAGGTAGAGAAGGTGGCGCTCCTCAGTGCCGGCCGCACTCGTGACTGGAAACTCAGCCCCGATGGCGCCTGGCTCGCATTTGTGGACGTACTCGGCTCGGGCAATTCAGGCCTTGTGGGCCGCACCCTGACCATCGCGACCGGCGTTGTCAGCACTGTGCCGGCCGGAGCAAACCAGGTCAGCCCCGTCTGGGCGCCCGGCTCCGATGTGCCGGTGTTCGGCGGCCCCGGCGGACAACTGCAATTGACCTCGCCGGCCCGGCCAGGCGCCTATCCCGCGCCCCTGGCATATTCGCCAGATGGCCAAGGCCTCGTCGCGACAATTTACGCCGCGTCCACAGACAGCAGTGGGCAGGTATCCGCGACAGATAGCCAACATGGCTCGCTGGAACTCGTGTCTCCGACCCATCGCACACTGCTTACCGATGCTGACGGTGCAGCCTTCTTCGGCTGGGTGAGAAACACGGACTGATGGCCTACAAGGAGTTGTTGTGACCATTCCCCGCGTGGCCGGACAGAAGCGAATCCTTCAGTCAGGCCTCATCGGCGCCGCCATCTTCGCGGCAGCAGCCGCCATCCTGCCAATTCTCTTTGCCGCCTTGGGCATATTCGGCAGCGGCTCAGGCCCGCGCACGGCATTCGCATCCGCCCCGGCGGGCCAATATGCAGTCGTCTCACAGACGCACGGCACATCGGACACGGTTGCCATCGTGCCCGCCGACGGCTCCGCAGCGCCCAGGACGGTCGCCACCGTCTCGCATCTCGATGGCTTCGGCGTCAAGGGCGCCGTCTCGCCCAACGGCCAGCGCGTCGCCATCGTCGCCGCCACGGCGGGCACACCCGCCAACCCGTCCGGCTCGCTCCTCGTCGTCGAACTCGCCAGCGGCAAGCTCACGACCCTCATCGGCAACATCGACCCGCAACAAACACCTGTGTGGGCACCCGAAAGCGACCGCATCGTGGTCACGCGCGACGAGGGCGCCGGGCCGCTCACCGTCCAGTTCCTCTCTGTGCCGGTGGATGGCGGCGCGCCCTCGACGATCGATGCAGTCGAATCGGTGCTCGGTGCTTACAGCGTCGGTTTCGACAAACAGGGCCGGTTCATCGATGTCGCGATCGACGGGACGGGTTCAACCGTGCGCCGTGCCCGGGCGGTCCTCCAGCGGATCAGCACCCAGGTCACGCGAGACTGGCAGCTCAGTCCCGACGGCACACAGCTCGCCTACATCGAATCGAGTCTCGAGGGCGGGCTGCATTACAGCGGTCACACGGTGACGCTCGATGGCGCTTCGAACGTGAGCCTGGAAGCGCAGACCACGCAGGACAGCCAACAGCTGGGCGTCGCCTGGCAACCCGGTGCGGCACAACCTACCTTCGGTGAAGACCCCGGTAGCGCCACCGAGGCCGCGCCATTGCGCGGCGAGGCGCAGACCACTGGGTCCGGCTTCAATGTGCCGCTGGGCTACTCGCGCGATGGGTCGGCGCTCGCCGTTCAGCACTGGTCGGGCCAGGGCTTCGCCGATGCGGGGACGCCGACCCTCGAACTCATCCACGGCGGCGAGTCAGCGCCAATCGACGGATACACGAGGTTCCTGGGATGGACCGCACGATAACCGTGCGCGTCGCGGTGGCGGCGCTGCTCTCCCTGGCCGCAGTCGCGTGGCTCCAGCACGCGCCCGCATCGGCGGACGCGCAGTCGCTGCCGTGTCAGTCGCCCAATCGCGGCTTCGACTTCGACACCTACGAAGCGAACAACTACGTGACCAATTACGCCCAGGCCATCCAACTCGCGGCATCGGGCCACGGCTGGATTGCCCCGTACACTATCGCCAGCGGCGAGACGATCGACCTCTCGTACCCCGGCCTGGAAACGGGCACGGGCGCCAGCCGCACGGCGCCCAACACGGCGTTGGGCATCCCGGCATCCATCTTCAAATCCATCATCTGGGCCGAATCGAACTGGGGAAACGGCGCACGAAGCGTGGCCTACGGCGGCGTCGGGCCGAGCCTCGTCTCCGGCGATTGCGGGTATGGCATCGCGCAGGTCACGAGCGGCATGGGCCAGTTCGGCAGCGACGCCCTCGAGCCCGGTGTGCCGTCCGCGCGCCAGGCGCTGATCGGCACCGACTACATGGCGAACCTCGCGGAGGGAGCCCGCATCCTCGCCGGGAAGTGGAACTAGGCGCCGTCGGTACGCCCCATCGCAGGCAACGGCGACCCTTCCAAGCTCGAAGACTGGTATTTTGCCATCTGGTCCTACAACGGCTTCGCGCTCAAGAATCATCCGCTCGACCCCGACCTGGACCCGCTCCGAGGCGGCGGGAGTTCCGTGGAAGCCGTGTATCACTGCGGCGACCCCTCCGCCCCGAACTACGCCGCCACGTCAACCGGCCAACCTACATACAGCCGCGGCGACTTCACCTACGGCGAGGTTATCTACGGCTGTATGCGCTACCCGCCATACCTGCCCGGCCAGACGCCACCCGCATCGCAAACAACTCCGGTGTACCAGCCCGGCGATGCCGCGGTGATTACCGGTGGCGGCTGCACCAACCTTCGACCGCAACCTTCGACATCCGGCACACCGATCACGTGCCTCGCATCCGGCACCGCCGTTACCATCGCCGGCGGGCCGCAGACCGCGAACGGCTACACCTGGTGGCAGGTCACGACAGCCGATTCGAAGACGGGCTGGGTGGCCGGTGACTTCCTCGCCAAGGCAGGCACGCCGGGCGGCGGAACGGGCACGCCAACCACGCCCAACCCGCCGGCGCTCGTCTCAGCTGCTGGGCGGCTGTGGCAGCCGCAACTCTTCAGCATGCCCGATTTCAGCGTCCCGGCCGTGGCGGCCGCGTTCCAGCTATCCAACTTCGCCGCGTGCGATAACGCCGGCTGGAGCGGAGGCTGCCCTGCGATGAACTACCCCACGGATGTCCCATCCGCGAAGCAGCCATACACGACGCACACGGATACCACGCCCGCAGTGTCACCGTCGCTGCTGAACACGATCCTGGGGAATCCAGTGCTGAGCGTCAGCGCGCCATCGAGTATCGCTCTCGGGATCTCCTCAACCGGCGCGGTGAGCACTGCGACGATCACGGTCTCGAACACAGGCACGTCGGTCGCGCCGTTCCGTATCCGCACCTCGTCGGATTGGATCGTGGTCAACCACCCGGGTGATTCGCCGGCGCGCACGATGGACGGCGGCGTCGCTGTGGGCAGTGGCACGCCAGTCGTGACGCAGCCTCCACACGGTTCGACGCCTGCTGTGACGCAGGCCGGCTACCAGAGCGTCCTGCAGATCGCGTTGGACCCCGCCACCACCCCCGCCGGCGCCTCGACCGGCACCGTCATCATCGAGCCGCTCTTCGGTGGCGGGGTGGTGACGACGATTGCGATCAACGCCACCAACGCGGAGACCAGCTCGGCGCCGTTGACTCACCACCTGCTCGCCCCGCAGGTTTCTTCGGACGGGGCGAACTAGCGTGGGCTACTCGGCGGCCTTCTTGCTCTCGGCGATCACCTTCTGGGCGATGTTCGCCGGCACCTCGCCGTAGTGGTCGAAGGTCAGTTCGAAGCCGCCACGGCCCTGCGTGATCGAACGCAAGTCCGAGGCGTAGCGCTGCACCTCGGCGAGCGGCACCTCGGCATCGATGACGCTCATCGCGCCGTCCGGATTGATACCGTGAATCTTCGCCCGCTTCGTATTCAGATCGCTCACGACATCGCCGGCGTGGTCCTCCGGCGCATACACGCGGATGTTCATGACGGGCTCGAGGAGTGTGCCGTGCGCTGACGCCACCGCCTCCTTGAGCGCCTGCGCGGCCGCTAGCTTGAATGCCATTTCGCTCGAATCCACCGGGTGATGCTTTCCATCGACAAGGATCACGTTGCAGTCGGTCAGCTCGTACCCTGCGAGGATGCCCTCGCGCGCGGTTTCGTGGATACCCTTCTCCACCGCCGGGAAGAACTCCTTCGGCACCGCCCCGCCGACGACCTTCTCGCTGAACTTCAGGCCGGCGCCACGCTCGAGCGGCTCCACCTTGATCGCCACGCGTGCGTACTGGCCATGGCCCCCGGTCTGCTTCTTATGCGTGTAGTCGGCGCTGCCTGGCTGCGTAATGGTCTCCTGGTAGCCCACGCGCGGCAGACTCAGTTCCACATCGACGTTGAACTTGCGCCGCAGGCGCTCGATGGTGACATCGAGATGGGCGTCGCCGAGACCAGAGAGGATGAAAGCCGAACTGGCATCGCGCGTGAGGCTCAGGCCAGGGTCCTCTTCGAGGAGCCGCTGGAGGCTCGGGCCGAGTTTATCCACGCCCGCCTTCGAGACCGGCGTCACCGCCATGCCATAGACGGGATTCGGAAACTCGATCGGGGGCAGCGTTACCGGCGCATCCTTCGAGCCGAGCGTGTCGCCGGTCGCAGTCTGCGTCAGCTTGGCGACGACGCCGATGTCACCGGCAGAAAGCTCCGGCACCGCGATCTGCTCTTTGCCGCGCTGCACGTAGAGCGTGCCGAGGCGCTCATCGATGCCCTTGTTGGCGTTCCACAAGTGGCTATCCGATTTCACCGAACCGCGCACGACGCGCATGTATGTCAGCCGCCCAACGTAAGGGTCCGCCGACGTCTTGAAGACCAGCGCAACCGGGGAGCCTGCCGGGTCGGCATCTATCGGTCCCGTGTCTGATTCGAACGGGTCGCGGTCCAATGGCGAGGGGCCACTAAAGGCGATGTTGTGCAGCAACTGCCGCACGCCCATCTGGCGCGTCGCGGCCGTGCACACCACGGGTATGAGCAGCCCGTGGTCGAGCCCACCGTGGAGAACCTTGCGGAGCTCATCTTCGGTGAGCTCTTCATCGGCGAAGTACTTGGTCATCAGCTCTTCGTCGGTCTCGACGATTGTCTCGATCAGTTCCCCGCGAAGACGGTCGACATCGGCCTGCATCTCCGCGGGGATATCGCCCTCTTCGCCCGATTCGCCGATGTACGCTTTGCCGTGCAGCAGGTCCACCACGCCGCTGAATGATTCGTGCGCGCCGATGGGAAGCTGGAGCGGCGTAACCGTATGGCCGTAGCGCGCGCGCAGCGCTTCGAGCGTGCTCGCGAAGTCGGCGTTCTCGCGGTCCATGCGGTTTACGACGATCATCCGCGGGAGCTTCATGCGCTCCGCAATCTGCCATGCACGGTCCGTGCCGACTTCTGGACCGGACACTGCATCCACGACGACGAGCGCCATATCCGCCGCCTGCGCGCCGCAGATCACTTCAGAGAGGAAGTCCGCATAGCCGGGGGTGTCGATGAGGTTGATTTTGCGGCCCTCCCACTCCACGGGGAGGATCGCGAGGTTGAGACTGAACTTTCGCTTGTGCTCGTCTTCGTCGTAGTCGCTGACAGTGTTCTGGTCTTCGATGCCGCCCATGCGGGTGACGGCACCGCTCACGAAAAGACTGGCCTCACTCAACATCGTTTTGCCAACGCTGCCGTGGCCGACGAGCACCACATTTCGGATCGCTTCCGTCGGATAGACGTTCAAAGGACCACCTCCTGTGCGAAGCCTCGCGTGGGCCGATTCTACGCTTCGCGGAAGGGGCCTCTCAACGGGCCGATCGAGAGATCTCCCGAGCGACAGCGGACGTCGCCCTGGCGCGCGACGATTCGTCAAGAAACCGTCGCGGGAATCGCTCACGCGAGAGCCGCAAGGTAGACTTGGCAGACATCGCACGAATGTTCGAATTTATGACGCCTACGTTTGTCGCTCTCGACCTCGAAACCACCGGGCTCGACCCGGAAACCGATGCCATCACGGAGATCGGCGCAGTCCGCTTCCGCGGCGACGGCGAGGTGGTCGATACCTTCCAGCAGCTCGTGAACCCCGGCCGCGAGATCCCGCTCTTCGTCCAGCAGCTCACCGGCGTCACGAACGACGCCGTCGCGACAGCGCCGCACATCACCGAAATCGTGCCGCAATTGCAGGCCTTTGCCGGCGAGGACGCCATCGTAGGCCACAACATCGCCTTCGACCTTGCCTATCTCCGACAGGCGGGGTTCCGCCAGCAGGGGCCGGTGCTTGATACGGGCGAGCTCTCGCGCGTGCTCATGCCCGACCGGCAGCCCCGCAACCTCGGCGAGTTGGCCAAAGTGCTCGGCGCGCCGCCCGCCACGCTGCATCGCGCGCTCGCTGACGCCAGCACGACTGCGGCCGTGTTCGCCGCACTGCTCCGCCGCGCCGATGCGCTCGAGCCCGAAGAGCGTGCGCGGCTCGCGAACTTCGTGGCCATGCGTGACGAGCCGCTCGCGCGAGTGGTGGGCGGAGAGACCTGGGGACTCGATGGATCGCCCGTGCTGTCGTTGCCGCAGGTCCGAAAAACCACGCCGCCACCACCCCTCGCGCGGATCGAAGGTGCACGCGCTGTCACTGAGGCGGAAGTCGACAATGCGTTCGAAGCCGCAAGCCGTGTCTTTGACGGCTTCGAACACCGCGCCGAGCAACGCGAGATGGCAGCAGCCGTGCAGGAAGCCTTCGCCCGCGGCGGGCATTTCATGGTGGAAGCGGGCACGGGCGTTGGCAAGTCCCTCGCCTACCTCATACCGGCCGCACTCCACGCGCTCCGCCACGGCGAACGCGTCGTCATCTCGACGAACACGATCAACCTGCAGGGCCAGTTGCTCGGGAAGGACATCCCGGCGTTGCACTCCATCCTGCGCGAGGCAGGCGCGATCCGACACGACGGTGAGTTGCGGGTGGCGCTGCTCAAAGGGCGCGGCAACTACCTCTGCCTCAACCGCTTCTATGCGAGTTACACGTCGAAAAGCGACGATCCCGACTTCGAACGGCTCGCCGCTTCGATGCTCCTCTGGCTACCCAAGACCGAGACCGGCGACCGCCAGGAGCTGAGTGTCGACCACGAGACGTGGGTGACGTGGCAGCGGTTTTCGGCGCAGGACGCCGACTGTCTCCAGCGCCAGAACCGCTACGTCCGCGACGGCGATTGCTTCCTCCTGCGTGCCCGCCAGGCCGCCGAATCCGCACATATCCTGATCGTCAACCACGCGCTGTTGCTCGCCGACCTCGTGGCTCACGGGAGCGCCATCCCACCGTTCGACCACCTGATCGTGGATGAGGCGCACAATCTTGAAGGTGTCGCCACGCAGCAACTCGGCATGTCAGCCACGAGGCGCAGCATTGATGACATGCTCGACGGCATCTACCGCACGGGCGGGCGCGACTCGCGTGAAGGCGGCGCCGCCTGCCTGTTGCGCGGCATGGCCGCCCCCATGCCGCTGCGCGGGAAGGCGATCGAACAGGCCGTGCAGCACGCGCGCTCAACCGTGATCCCATTCTGCGAAGCGCTCGGCGTACACGTGCCCGCACGGGGCGAGGACGACCGCGCGCTTGTCACACACGGCATCCGGGCACAGGAGAGTTGGACCGCTGTCGAATTGGCCTGGTCCAGCCTGGACGAGGCGCTCGGCGCGGTAAGCTCCGCCATTTCGTTCGCGGCCCACGCGATCGCCGCCGATGCGGTCGAAAACGCCGAGGCATTTGCCACCGAAATAGAAACCGTGAAGCGGAAACTCGACGAAACGCGCAGCGGCCTCGCCACGCTCATGGATTCCGCTTCGGATGACACCATCGTCTGGGTTGGGCGCGATCGCGATGGGCTCGGCACGATCAATGCCGCCCCGCTCGAAGTCGGCCCGCGCCTCTTCGATGACCTCTGGTCCGAACTGCGCACGGTCGTCGCGACGAGCGCCACGCTCAGCGCCGACGGCGACATGCGCTATTCGGCCGGTCGGCTCGGCTTCGAACAGCCCGAAACCCTGCAGCTTGGCTCGCCGTTCGATTACGCCTCGTCGACCCTGCTCACCAGCTTCACTGACCTGCCGGATCCAGCCTCGAAGGAGTACACGGCTGCAGCCGCGGATGCGATCGTCAAACTCACACTCGCATCGCAGGGCCGCGCGATGGCACTCTTCACGTCCCACGCGGCCGTCCGCGCCACGGCCGACCTCGTCCGGCCACGGCTCGAAGCGGCGGGCATCGTCGTCATGGCACAGGGTGTCGATGGCCACCCGGGCCAGTTGCGCGATGCACTCAAGTTGAACCCGCGCACGCTTGTACTCGGCACTTCGAGCCTCTGGGAAGGCGTGGATATCCGCGGCGAGGCGCTTTCTCTGCTCATCATCGCCAAACTACCATTCGCCGTGCCTACGGACCCTGTCCACCGGGCGCGTTCCGAACGCTACGACAACCCGTTCATGCAGTACGCCCTCCCCGCCGCAATCCTGCGCTTTCGCCAGGGCTTCGGACGCCTCATCCGCGACAAGAGTGACCGCGGCGTCGTGGCCGTCCTTGATAGCCGCATCTGGTCGAAGCGCTATGGGAGCAGCTTTTCGAACGCCCTCCCCGCCTGCACCCGGTTCCGCGGCCGTGTCAGTGATGTCGCCGCGGAGGCGGCGGCGTGGCTGGCGCAGTGACTGGCCCGCTGCTGCCGTGGCCGCTCGAAGGCGCACGGGTGGTGCTGGAAGCGGCGAGAAGTGACTCGGAGGTTGCCATCGTGCGACGTGCAGACGGCGAGCGCACCGGCTCGGTGAGCCTCGAACGGGACGGCGCCGGCGCATTCATCGTCCGGCTGTGCATTCAAGATGGTTTCCGCGGATACGGCCTGGGCTCCGAGGCCGCGCGACTGGTACTCGATGCCACCGCGGCTGCCGGGTTCACGCATGTCCGGGCATGGGCGCCGCCGGACCTCGGACTCGCGGTCTACTTCTGGTCCCGCATGGGTCTTCGCCCGGTGCACGGCGCCGGTCCCAATGGTGGAATCGAGTTGCGACGCGACTTCTCCTGACCGTCACGTCTCCGTTACGAACACGCCCCGCCATGGGCCTACACTGAAAAGTGCAATCTCTCTCCGCTTACGCCGGGGAATCGGAGGTGCACAGCATGTGGGCTGGCATTACCGCCGCAATCCTCATCGGGTTTATCGTGCTGGGATTGTTACTCGCGTGGTACGGGTACAACCAGAAATAGCACTGGACCGACGTTGATATGCGTCAACCGTCACGTGATAGATATGTGATGTGATAAGTATTGTGCATTGTGGATCGCCTCGGTAGTCTCACCGCTATCCTGGCGGTGTGGTCACAATGGGTGGCGGCTTCGCCTTTTCGAGGTGAGGCCCGGTGCCAGCGAGAACATTCTTTTCATCATTTCGAAAATGGGGCGTAGCTGCTGCCCTCACGGCGTGCGCCACGGCCGTTGGCGTAACATTCGCGCTGGCCGATGGCTCCCCATCGCAGGCCACGTACTACGCCTGCGTGAACAACAGCAGCGGCACCATCAAGATGGTCGATGCCAGCGTGACATGCAGTAAGAACGAGCAGAAGATCGACTGGGCTCAGGGCGCGAGCACTTCACATGCGTATGTCGTGCGGACGGGCGTCCGGGATTTCCAGACCTTCGGCTCGTCGTCGGCGCTCGTAGTGGCGGAACTCGATGGCCTCCCCGCCGGCTCGTACACGGTTACGGCGCAGGAGACGACGAGCTTCCCGAATTCGGCCGGCGGCGGCGAGGTGACATGCACCCTGACTCCCGGTGGAGCGCATGCGATTGAAGGCATCGTCATCGGCGGGCTGGGCGAGAGCGGCGGACAGCGCGCGAACGTCGTGGTGACTGATGGCATAACGCTCGGCGATGGAGCGAGTGTGAAGTATTCGTGCACCGGGTCCGCGAACGCGTCATCGGACAATGCCGTCATCACCGCGACGCGCGTCGACACGCTGACCGACCAGACGATCACGCCACCCACCGGCCCCGGGACGTTAACCGCGTCTATCAGCGCTCCCCCGCCCAGCAAGCCCGGCACCTGCTCGCTCACCGTGCATGGAACTAGCCTCATGCCGGGCTACACGATCAGCTATTCGTATAACGGCAGTCCCCCGGTCGGGACGTTCGGGTTAGTGGACAGTTCGGGCGCATATGTTGGGGTCGCATCGGTCGCGCCAGACGGGTCGCTGGACGGCACCACAGTTGTCCTCTATCCGGAAAGTGGTTCGGCGCCGATTTTCGTCACGGCGACTGGCGCGGACGGAAACACCGTCACGTCCAACACGCTGTATTCGAGCGCTGCCTGCGACGGGGTGCAGTAGACAGCACAAAGAGTTGGGCGAACGCCAGGAGGGGCTCGCCCAACTCTTACTTGAACCCCAACTGCGCGTCTCAGGCCGCGGGTTGGGGAAGGTCTTTGGTTTCGAGGGTCGAAAGGTCGAACTGACCGGCGGCACGGTCGATGTCGATGCCCACCAGACGGCCCTCGCTTTCCAGATCGATAACGACGCCATCTGCCACCTCCTGAGAGTCCACAGCTGTGACATGGCTCTTGAGGTCGATGTAAAGGGGATCGGTCTCCGGGTAATAGTGGAGCTTCAACGGTCTTTCCTGCTCACTCACCCTCGAAGTAGTCTGAGTCAACACCCCAAACTATGTAGGTCTCCCGCGCCGTCACTCCGAGTCCAACCTCGAGCATAAGGTTGCCCAGCATCTCACCGTCGACGAGTGCTATGCGCTTGTCTATCCGTGTTACGTAACTCTTCGCCGCCGGCGAGAATGCCGAAGTAGTAATGAACACGCCTCGCGTCGCACGCATGCCGGAGAGCGCCCCAGCGAACTGCTGGACCTCGGGTGCTCCGACGGTGTTCTCCCAGCGTTTGGCCTGGACGTACACCTCGTCGAGCCCAAGCTTGTCCCCTCTAATCACGCCGTCGACGCCGCCGTCCGCCGTCTTGCCGAGGTGAACACCCTCGCCGCTAACGCCGCCGTAACCCAGACGAGTCAGCAGGTCGACGACGACCGTCTCAAGGAAGGCCGGGGATGCCGTCTTCAGGCGTGCAATCAATTCGGCGGACGTAGCCTGCCGGTGTGCCGCGGCACCCGCAGCAAGCAGTTCTTCCGGCGTCTCGGTCTCGGATGGCTGCTCAGCCGACACCGAAGGACTCGCAACGTTCTGCGGACGCCGACTGTGGAATTCGCGAAAGTGGTCTGAGAGGCGGCGCAAGAGGGCTACGTCGATCCGCGCTGGCCTTTCCGCCAGAAGCCTCTTGCCCGACGGCGTAATGCGCACTTCGCCCCGACGCACACTTTCCAGCAACTCCGCCTGCTTAAGGTAGGTAACGGACCAGCCCGTTCGGTCATCAAATCTCGTCTTCCTGCCCGATGGGACCCGCTCGGCAAGGTCATCCTCGCTGAGGCCCATCGACTGACGAACACGTTCCCGTAAATCGGTCATGTCATGGGCCTCGCCATCGTTGGCAGCTACGAGTACGGGGAGCATGAATGCATCAAAGCTAGGAATCGACATGTAACCTCCGCGCAAACCGTCACCATCATAGGCGAGGAGGAGTCGCCGGCCCATTTCACGCTTTGCGGAGCTGCAACAGTTCCCGCACGGCGCCGTCGGCAACTTCGTACACATGCGTGGCCACGCCCTCCACGATGCCGGGGTCGTGGCTCGCACAGAGGATCGTCCCCTCGTAGCCCTGCAACGCTTCGATGAGCTTACGGCGTGTCGTCTTATCGAGGTGGTTCGTCGGCTCGTCCAGCAGCAGCACATTGGTCGGCTGGATAAGGAACTTCGCGAGTGCGACGCGGCTGCGTTCGCCGCCAGAGAGCATGCTCACCTTCTTAAACACATCGTCGCCTCGGAACAGGAACTGGCCCAGTACCGTGCGGAGCTTCACGTCCGGCTCGGAGGCGGCCACGGTGCGCACCTCTTCGAGCACCGTGCGGCCGGCTTCCAGCGCCTCGTCCTGGTGCTGATCGTAGTAGCCGGGGCGGGCGCGTTCCGCCCACTCGACACTGCCCTCGGTGGGCGTGAGAAGGCCGGCCGCGATGCGCAGCAGCGTACTCTTTCCGCTCCCATTGGGGCCAACGAGCGCCACCTTCTGGCCGCGCTCGATGTGCAGGTTCACATCGAGCAGCACCGGCACATCGCCGTATGCATGCGCGAGATGCTTCACCATTAACACATCCCGCTCGGTCCGCCCCGTCGCGTTCAGTTCAAAGTGGACCTCGGCTTCCTTCTTCGTGCGGTCGATGCGCTCCACACGCGCGATCGCCTTCTCGCGGCTCTTCACGGCGGTGGCTTTCGTGGCCTTCGCCCCGAATCGGTCGATGAAGCGCTGCTGGCGCGCGAGTTCACGCTCCTGGCGTGCAGCTGCCTGGTCCTGCGCCTGGAGCTTGTCCGCCTTCTGGCGTTGGTAGGCGCTGTAGTTGCCCGCGTAGCTCTCGATCGTGCGATCGCGGAGGTCGAGGATGCGCGTGGCGACCCTGTCGAGGAACTCCCCATCGTGGGTGACGATCAGGATCGACGACGTCCAATCCTGTAGCTCATCCGCCAGCCATGCACGAGTCTTTGCGTCGAGGTGGTTCGTCGGCTCGTCGAGGAGCACGTTCTCCGGCCGTCGGACAAGCACCTTTGCCAGGGCGATGCGCATCTGCCAGCCGCCGCTGAACTCGCCGCAGCGCTTCTGGTCATCACCGGGTTCAAACCCGAGACCGTCGAGTACGCGCCCGATGCGCGCCTCGATGCGATAGCCGTCGTGGGCATCGAACTGTTCGAACAGCCGCGCCTGCTCATCGATGAGCGCATCCAGGTCCCCTTCGCCACTCTCGATCTTGTGCGCGACGGCTTCAAGCCGGTGTTCGATGGCGCGCGCTTCAGGGAAAGCCAGCCAGAGTTCTTCGAGCAGCGTGTTCTCGTCCTGCAGGCCCGCTTCCTGGCGCAAGTACCCGAGCGCGCCCCCGCGGTAGCCGGCTTCCCCCGAGTCGGGCTTCAGGTCCCCGGCAATGAGCTTGAGGAGCGTCGATTTTCCGCCGCCATTCGGGCCAACAAGTCCCGCATGCTCACCGCCACCGATGATGAAATCGATGCCGGTGAGCAGGTCGGTCGGCCCGAACGATTTGGCGAGGTTTTCGGCGTACAGCATGAAGTAAGGAAGCCCGAGGAATGAAGTGTGAGGGACGGTGGTCTCTTCGATCGTAGCAGGGATACACGGGGCGGGCGATCCATGGCCGCGCGGAACCGTTTCGCCAAACGAGAGAGGCCCGGCGCAAGATGATGCGCCGGGCCCCTGGGCGTTGCACTCGCGGCGCGGCTGCTAGTCGCGGCGAGCGTAGATGAAGCATGCGCCGAGCCCGAGGATGCTTGCGGCGACGATGGCCGCAAACACGCTCAGCATGGCGGTGTTGTTCGAACCGGCGGGGCCAGCGTTCCCGGTACGTGGCGGACGGGGTGTTATTCCGCTACCCCCGTGGCCGCCCGGCCCGCCGCCGTTCGCGCCACCGGGAGGAGTTCCGGGCCCACCTGGGCCGTGGCCACCTGTGGGCGTGGACGTTGGAGAGCCGGAAGGCGAGGTACTGGTGCGCGTGGGCGTTGCACTCGAAGTCGGCGAGGGGGATGCCGTGCGCGTCGCTGAAGCTGTGCCCGTGGGTGTCACGCTCGCGGTGGTGCTCGGCGTCGCGGTCGAACTCGCGGTGGCGCTCGGCGTCGCGGTCGAACTCGCGGTGCCCGTCGACGTCGCGCTGGCGGTGCCCGTCGGCGTCGGAGTCGCCGTGCCTGTTACCACGACGTTATCGACGTGAGCGCTGGCATAACCCACGGTCAGGTCGAGGGTGCCCTGGTCCAGGATCGTGAGATGGATTTGCAGCGTGATGGCAGTGCCGGTCGCGCTAGTGGCAGTCTCGGTCGTGGAGGTGCTGTTGATTGCAACCGTGCCGGTGACGACTCCGCCAAGTGCCGACAGGTTGATGGTCGACGGCGCGGAAACAGTGCCAGTCACATCAGCTGCCCCGGCAACGGAGAGGTTCGTAACCGACGAACCGGCGGTGGCCGTAGGCGGAGCATTGTTGGCGCCGGCAGTCGCCGTCGCGGTGAGGGCGTCAGCGTGGATGAGCGCGCTCGAGCCCACGATCGGGATGTCGACACTGAGGTCGAGGCCCTCGATGGTCGAAGAGCAGGTGGCGCCGAGCGACACCGGCGGATTCGAGGTGTTTGTGCAGTTCGTCGCGACCGTGCCGGAGGTGAGACTCAGCATTGCCGAGCTGACGTTGATGCTCGCACCGGCGCTGCCGCCGGGCGGGAGCATGACGTGGTTGAGTTTGTTGATAGTGAGCAGGTCGTTGAGCACCGATGCGTCCGCCGTGTACGCCTCGCCGCCGACGGCGCCGGAGGTGTCGGCGTGCGCGCGGAGCGGTTGGGCCGCGAGCACGACGGCGCCGATAGCGGCAACCGCGAGTATTGCAACGATGGTTGTGCGCAATGGGTGAGTTTGTCTGGTACGCTCCATATCCCCTCCAAAAACGAGTTAGCATGCAAGACCGTTGTGCGTGCACGAGCAATCCGCACATGAAGCGTACGTGTCAGAGCATAGCGGAGACTATTCCAAGACGATATACATACTCGCGCTACTATTAGAGAAGTCTAAACGTAACGAATATATAGGCAGACGCATGTAAGGGTTTGCCCGTACCTAAGGCGTGCTAGATCGCAACCGGCGATCTCTGTGGCATCAATATCAGCAGCGCCACAACCTCAGCCAGCCGGAACCGCCAGTAAGCCGCTCGCCGCGTTTGCGGATCTGGACGAGCCTCCCCTACTTGATGGCCAACGCGTTCGGCGGGCTCCCCGTGCCTCCCTGGATGTTCAGCGGCGCGGCAGTGAAGAAGCACTCGTACACCTTGTCCTCGGCGCAATCAGCAGAGAGGCCGGTGAGCTGCCACATCTCGCCGATAGCCATCCCGAACCGCCCTATTATCCAGTGGTGGAGGAAGCCATCCGGGTCCATGAAGTTCGGCGGCGGCCAGGCTTCGAGCGCCGGGTTGTCGCTGCATACCGCCGAGGGGTGGGCGTTGAAGATGTACTCAGCCATCGCCTCGGAGCACTGGAGCCCCGGCGTCTTCAGGTTCTGCGTAGCCGAGATGAACTGGCGCACCTGCTGCGGCTGGGCTTCGTACCATTCGACCCAGCCGGTGTGGATGAGCCACACGTCGCCAGGCTGGAACTCGACACCCTCGGCCTTGCGGGTGGCTTCGATGTCGTCGGGCGTGATGTCGATGCGCTCGCCGCAATCGAGCGCGCGGCCCTGTGATTCGAGGTAGCGCGCGACATCGAGCACAACGCCGCGGCCAGCGATGCCGCGCTTTGCCCAGTGGTCTATTCCGAGGCGCGTCTTATCGCCGCTCTCGCGCAGGTATTTCGCGGTAACGCCGCCCCAGAAGCCGTGCTCGAAGTCGCCGACGTGCGTGAGAGCGTCCCACTGACTGGAAGCCTGCGTGAAAAAGTTGTCGAGCACGTCGTCGCCGTGGTTGCCGATGGGGATCTCGCGCATGACCGTATGGCGGAACTTGCCGCGGCTGTAGAGCGGAGGGTTCGGCTTCTCCTGCTCCCAGTTCATCGGGAAGACGCGACCCTTCTTGACGAGCCGTGCCGCCGCCGCAACGCGTTCCGGCGTCTGGAGATTGAACATGCCGACGTTGTCATCGGCGCCAAACAGGCCCCATGCCGTCTTCGGCGGGTTGCCCGGAACAGCCGGGAGTTCTTTGTATGACGGGAGGGTGGTTGGGATCTCAGCCATCAAATTCCTGCCTTGAAGTTTGTTGCACCACTGGACTATGTGTCTGGCCAGCGTGGACGGCCATGCGATGGCGAATCATACGCTATCGCGAGGGATGAGGGATGAGGACTGAGGGATGAGGACTGAGGGATGAGGACTGAGGGATGAGGACTCAGGACTGAGGACTCAGGAGAGGCTATTGGGCGGCGGAGGTTTCGACCTGTGACTGCGGTGCCGCGCCGTTTGTGTTGTGGCGGCCGTTCGAGGTGACGTCGCGGAAGCCCATGGTATAGAGGTTGGCGTACATGCCGCCGAGCCGCATGAGTTCGGCGTGGTTGCCTTCTTCCGCGACGCGGCCGTGGTCGATCACGATGATGCGGTCGGCGTCCCGCACAGTAGACAGACGGTGCGCGATGATGAGCGTGGTGTGAGTTGGCGCTGGCCGAGGCTGAGGTTTGCGCCATTGGGCAGCACGCGCGTGTCGTAGCCCTTCTCCATGCGCATGATGAGGTCGTGGACGCCGACGGCGCGTGCAGCCGTTTCCACTTCGGCGTCCGTGGCGTCTGGCTTTCCAAACGCGATGTTGCCGCGAATCGTGCCGGAGAAGATGAATGGGTCCTGCAGCACAATGCCCATCTGGCTGCGGAGTGACTGCATGGTGATATCGCGGACATCGTGACCGTCCACGAGGACGGCGCCGCCAGTCACATCGTAGAAGCGCGCGAGCAGGCTGATGACCGTCGTCTTGCCGGCGCCCGTAGGACCGACGAACGCGACATGCTCACCAGGCTTGACGTGGATGTCGAGTCCATGCAGGACTTCGACGCCTTCTTTGTAGCCGAAGTGGACATCCCGGAATTCGATCTCACCGCGCCCCGAAGTCAGTTCCTGGGCGTCCGGGGCATCGGCGACGTCCTGGGGCCAGTCGAGGATTTCGAAGATGCGCTCGGCGGCGACGGTCGCTCGCTGCATGTTGCTGTATTGCTGGGTCATGTCGCGGATGGGGTCGAAGAAGCGGTTGATGTAGAGCGCGTAGGAGACGAGGAAACCGAGTTCGAGCGCACCTGAGCGGACCATGAGGCCGCCCACGAACACGGCCACCGCCAGCGCAATCGCGGATACCACGGCGACGAGCGGCTGGATGAACGCCGTCACCTTGCCGGCGTGCACGTTCGCCTGCATGTTCTTGTCGTTCACGCGCTCGAAGTTGTGCGAGTTCTGCCGTTCCCGGGTGAGGCTCTGGATCACGCGGGCGCCGGAGACGTTCTCCTGGATGGTCGCGTTCACTTCGGAGATGGAATCGCGGGCGCGGAGGAAGGCGCGCCGGGCAGTACGTTGCCAGACCCAGAGGGCAATCGTCATGACGGGGATGCTGATGGACACGAGCAGCGCCAGTTCCCACTGGAGGACGAACAAGAACACCATGATCCCGATCAGGCTCAGGAAGCTCCCGAAGATGGAGATCATGCCGTTGCTGAGAACCTGCTGCAGGACCGTCACATCGTTCTGCATCCGCGCCATGACGCGGCCGGTCTCGTTCTCATCGAAGAACGTGAGGGAGAGGGATGCGACGTGGTGAAACATGTCGGACGCAACGCGGTACAGCGCATGCTGGCCGACCCATGTCATCTGGTAGACCTGCTGGAACTGCGAAAGCCAGAGGATCGTGTTGTTGACGAGGAAGAAGAAGCACATCCAGAAGAGGCCGGTCTGGTTATGTTTCGTAATCTCGTTGATGGCAAGCCCCGGGATGAGCGGGTTCACGACGCTGGCAAGCGTGTTGATCAACAACAGCACGATGCCGGCCCAGATACGCAGCTTGAACGGCGCCGCATAGCGCCAGAGGCGGCCCAGCACCCTCGGATCGAACGCCTTGCCGAAGTCCGCTTCGGAGGTGGTGAGGTTGCCGCTCCCGCCCATCCGCGTGCCGCTGCCGAGCGCGATGCCGCGGAACCCTCCCATGCCCATGCCGCCGCCGCCGCCCATTAGCCCGCCACCTCCGCCAGTGGTTCCATGGCCGCGTCCTGGCCTTTGAGCTGGAGGTCATAGATCTCACGGTAGGGACCGGGGACGGCCACCAGTTCGCTGTGAGTCCCCCGCTGGACGATCTCGCCATGTTCCAACACGAGGATCTGGTCGGCCTCGATCACGGTACGCAGCCGGTGCGCGATGACAAACGACGTGCGGCCCTTCATGAGCGTCGCGAGCGCCTGTTGGATGAGGTACTCGGTCTCCATGTCCACCGATGAGGTGGAGTCATCGAGGACGAGGATGCGCGGGTCCGTGAGAAGCGTCCGCGCGATGGCGATGCGCTGCTTCTGCCCGCCCGATAGCGTCATGCCACGCTCGCCCACCCAGGTGTCGTAGCCGTCGGGGAGGGAATCGATGAAGGTGTGGACCTGGGCGATGCGTGCCGCAGCCTCTACCTCTTCATCCGTGGCGCCGGGCTTACCGTAGGCGATGTTGGCCCGGATGGTGGCGGTGAACAGAAACGGCTCCTGGAGGACGACCGCAACGTTCGTGCGGAGTGACTCGATGGTGACGTCGCGGATGTCGGTGCCATCGATGGTGATGCGGCCACTCGTGACATCGTAGAAGCGCGGGAGCAGGTTGAGCAGCGTCGTCTTGCCGCTGCCCGTGGCGCCAAGCAGAGCGACGACCTGGCCCGGTTTCGCGTCGATGTTGATCCCCCGCACGACTGGCGCCGTGCGCGAATACGAAAAGGCCACATCTTCGAACCGGATGTGTCCCTCCACTGGCCCGAGCGGCAGGGCACCGGGCGCGTCGGCAACTTCGGAGACGGTGTCGATGATGTCGAAAATGCGGGTGCCTGACGATACGGCGCGAGTCGCGAGAGTGACGAGTGGCCCGAGCGTACGCACCGGCGTCGCCACCAGCGTGGCGTACGAACTGAAGGCAACCAGCGTGCCGACGCTCATGTGGCCATGGATGGCAAGATACCCACCGTAGGCCAGGATGATGAGTGACACGGCGTTGAGGATGTAAACGAGGAACGGCTGGTTGAACGCCGCGATGCGGTTGGCTGCGATGCTGCGTTCGCGCACCGACCAGTTCGCATCCTGGAACAGTTTGAACTGGCGCGCCTCCTGGTTGAGCGCTTTCACCACGCGCATGCCCGTGATGCTCTCCTGGAGGACAGATGTCTCAACACCCACCTGCTGCTGGACTTCGTTCCAGAGCGGGCGGGTCTTCATCGACATGTAGATCGCGGCTGCGGAAACGAACGGGAGCGAGGCCAGGACGACGAGCGCGAGTTCCCAGTTCTTCAACAGCATGATGACCACGACCACCACCAGGAGGCCAAACGCGTAGGCGATGCGAAGCAGTCCGTTGCTGAGGAACTGGCGGCAGTTGTCAACGTCCACGGTTGCGCGGGACATCAACTGCCCCGTCTCAGTCTTGTCGTGGAACGCGAAGCTGAGGCCCTGCACGCGCTCATAGAAGTCACGGCGGAGATCAAACGCGACGTTCTGCGCGATGAACTCGCCATAGTAGGTCTGCATATAGCGGGCCACGCCCAGGCCTACGGAAAACGCCACGATCGCGATGGCCGAGCCGAGGAGGGCGGCGTTATTGTGCGCGGTGATGCCCGAGTCGATCGCCCACTCAAGCATCAGTGGCGTCAGGGCGCCGAAACCGATGGAAGCGAACATGCCGATGTAGCCAAGTACGACAACGCGCCGGTGGCCTTTGAGGTAGGCGACAAGGCGAAACAGGATTTTCAGCACTTCTGCAGGCTATGGTAGTGATATCTGACGTTCACGTAAAGGTACGGGAGCTGCAGCTGGCAGGGCAGCGCAACCGGGCAACATCATGAGGGCCGGCCGTGCTCGATCCATCGGGGCGCGGGCGAGCCATCTGTGCGGGAAGTGAGGGGGCGCCGAGGGTTGACGGCGCATTTGCCGCTTGCTATTCTGGGAATGGACGAGTTTGCCCATTTTCAGTAGAGGCTGCGCAGCCTCGCGGGCAAAGAAGGAGTTTCATGGCTGAAGATACACTCACAGAAGATGCGGTCTCAAGTGACGACGCGGTCATCGCGGGCGTCTTGAGCCGTCTCGCCGGCGCTGACGCCGACCCCGAAGAGGACGGCGCCGACGCACCGGTAGACGAGGATGAGGATGCGCCGCTCGATGCTGAGGAAGAAGAGGAAGAGGAGGAGGACGCCAACCTCACGCTCATGGCGGAAGAGACGGAAGGGATCGATGACCCCGTCCGGATGTACCTGCGTGAAATCGGCAAGGTCTACCTGCTCACCGCCGACGACGAGAAACACCGCGCTCAACAGACGGAGGAAGGCCTCCACATCCAGGCCATCGAAGCTGCATACCACGACGCGTTTGGGCACAAGCCATCCGCGGCGCGCGTGGCTGTCACCCTCCTCGAACAGTGGGCGAGCCTGCTCAAGGTCTATAAGGCCGCCAAAGTCTTCGTCGATGACTATGAAAAGCTAATGGAAGCGCGGCCAGCGCAGCCCGAGGAGGAGGGCACGCGACGTGCCGCCCGCTGGCGCGATGCTGACGCCGCCAAGATCAAGTCGCTGTCCCTCTCCGAGACCATCGGCAACGGACAGTTCCGCGGACTGATCGATGGCGAGATGGATCTCGACTTCCGGCAGTATGTCGTCAACAAACTCAAACTGCCCGAGGACGAAGCGCACCAGCAGATCGTGCAGCTTTCGATCGTGACGCACATCCTCACCGAAGACCTGGTCCACTCGATGGGCGAAGAGGCCGGCGGCGAGGATCAGCTCGTGCCGCCTGCCGATGACCTTGTCGAGAAGATCGCCGCCCTCGAAGAGAAGCTGCGTTACCACTTCGACACCCTCAAGCGGAACGGCGAAAAGTCCACCAAGCGGCTCACGGAGGCGAACCTCCGCCTCGTCGTCTCGGTCGCGAAGAAGTACATCGGCCGCGGCATGTCGCTTTTGGACCTCATCCAGGAAGGGAACATCGGCCTCATCCGCGCCGTCGAGAAGTTCGACTACCGCAAAGGCTTCAAGTTCTCGACCTACGCCACGTGGTGGATCCGCCAGGCCATTACCCGCGCCATCGCGGACCAGGCCCGCACGATCCGCATCCCCGTGCACATGGTGGAGACGATCAACAAGCTTGTGCGCGTGAGCCGCCGCCTCGTGCAGGAGTATGGCCGCGAACCCACGAGCGACGAGATCGCGCGCGGCATGATGGAGACCGGCAAGCAGGACACCTCCTCGAGCTATACGCCCGACCGTATCCGCGAAATCCAGAAGGTTTCGCAGGAACCGGTCTCGCTCGAGACCCCGATCGGCGAAGAGGAAGACAGCCACCTCGGCGACTTCCTCGAAGATCCGAGCGCGCTCGCCCCCGCCGACGCAGCCAGCCAGCAGCTGCTCCGCGAACAGGTCGAGGACGTGCTCGCCAGCCTCACCGGGCGCGAGCGGCGTGTGCTGCAGTTGCGCTTCGGGCTCGAAGATGGCCGCAGCCGCACCCTGGAAGAGGTTGGCCGCGAGTTTGGCGTGACGCGGGAGCGCATCCGGCAGATAGAGGCCAAGGCGTTGCGGAAGCTGCGCCATCCGAGCCGCAGCCGCAAGCTGAAGGACTACCTGGACTAGAGTCCCGCGAGCCACGCACCAAAATCCGAGGAGGCGCTGCCGATTGGGAGCGCCTCCTATGTGTCTCGAACCAGCAGTGAGATTGACGCGCAGACGTTACGGGATGTAGATCCCCGCATGAGCCCGTGTT
Organism: bacterium; assembly: GCA_017308185.1. Classification (GTDB taxonomy): domain Bacteria; phylum Chloroflexota; class Dehalococcoidia; order Tepidiformales; family Tepidiformaceae; genus JAFKFP01. The sequence continues at coordinate 40,916 of JAFKFP010000105.1, forward strand.
CGGTCGACCTCTATTGGATCCCTGTGGCGGCCGGGACACCGCGGCTTCAGCGCGCAAGCCTGCGCTGGTGGGAGTGGTTCGAGGCGATGCGCTGCCGGCGACCGCGCGCAACGCTGTTCCATTCCGCCCTCAAGATCATCGACGATAAGGGCCGAAAGTCCACGCTGGAACTCGCGCCAGCCTTCCTCGGCGACGATCCGCCACCCGTCGCGACCGGCCCGGTCGCCTTCCGAGGGGCCGACCGCATCCGGCTGTTGCGCTACCACTTTCGTTGGATGCCGGTTGAACGCCTGCCGGATGAGGCCTGGGCAGTGGGGGAACCGGTCCACCTGACTGACAACTGCCTCATCCTCAACCGGATCATCGAGCTTGCTCCACGCCTCCCGCGCCTGGTGTGGGGCCGCCACGCCCCGGGTACTGACGAGATGTGGACCTCGGACTCCGCTATCTCATGGCTCCTGGAATGTGCAGGCATCGACCTGTCCGGCGTACATCCACCACCCGGAGGCAGGGCTCCAGGCTGGTACGCGGGCATTGCGTGGGCACACAGGGTTGCCGGCTAGCTTATGCTGGCTGAATGGGCGAGCCACGGACGGAGCCGCTGGAATTCGACTACGACACAGCCCCGTGGCGCCTCGCCCTGGGCCGCGAGAACTCCCAGCGTTACGCCACTGCCACCAACGATATCCATCCTCTCGT
>JAFKFP010000135.1 GCA_017308185.1 bacterium
GCGCCCGCGTCGCGCGGGAAGGCGCGGGGGCTACGCTGCTCTCGCTGCAAGCAGACGATGGCAAGTGGGGCGGGGCCGAATGGAAACACAACACCTGGGATTCGACCATGCACGCGCTCTGGCTACTGCGCGATTTTGGGCTGGATCCGGCCGGCCCGGAGGCGAAACATGCGCTGCAGCTCGTCCGCGAACACGTCGTATGGACTAACCCGCCCGTTGCGGCGGGTAACACATTTTTCGCCGGTGAGACTGAGCCGTGCATCAACGGGCAGGTTGCAAGCATCGGCGCCTACTTCGGCGAGGATGTGAGTCAGATCATCCGCCGCCTGCTTCATGAGCAACTCGCCGACGGAGGTTGGAACTGCGAGGCCGAGAACGGCTCAACGCGCTCCTCCTTCAACACCACTATCTGCGTCCTCGAAGCGTTACTCGAGTTCGAACGCCGCAACGGAGGCGACGGCGAGATAGCCGCCGCCAGGCGCCGCGGCGAGGAGTACCTGCTCGAACGGCATCTGTTTCGCCGCCGCTCCACCGGCGACATCATCGAGCGTGACCGCAGGAGTGGCGAGAGCTTGACGCGGTTAGCGTTCCCCACGTGGTGGCATTACGACCTGCTGCGCGGGCTGGACTATCTGCGCTCGGCCGGCGTTCCTCCTGACGAACGCCTCGACGAAGCTATCGCACTCGTCGAATCGGCCTGCGGCGATGACGGCCGCTGGCCACTCGGCAGGCGGTATCCGGGCGCCATGCTCGTGGAACTCGATGAGGGCGAAGGCCTCCCCAGCCGTTGGATCACGCTCCGCGCGTTGCGGGTGCTCCTCCAGTACCGCCATACGCCCATCTGAAGCACACCTCCTCACTGGGCCGCGGCGCCCAAATCGCGAAAGTCCCCGCCCGATCAGCCCAAAATTCCTTGCCTGTGACACATTTGTGACACGTTTGCAGACGCCATTCCACATCCTCCCGCCATTCTGAGCCGCATGGGCGGGCCTACACAGGAGGATGCACAATGCTCACGACACGAATGCTTCCCACACGAGGCGCCACCCCACCCGGAGATGACCGCCCTATGGAAACGACCGCCCGCCCCCCAGGACATTCATGGCCGCGCCGCGTCTTCGGCGTCTTCACCGAGAAGCGGACGTACCTCAATTTACTGTACGTCGCGCTGGCGTTCCCGCTCGGCATCGCCTACTTCGTCGCCCTTGTGACGCTTATCGCGACCGGCGCCGGCATGGCGGTCACGCTCGTCGGGCTGCCGCTGCGCGTGCTCACCATCTATGGCTGGTGCTGGATCGCCGATACCGACCGCCTCCTCACCAACGCACTGCTCGGCACCCACATCCGCCCGCTCAACTTCGAACGCGAGCGTGGCATGTCGTGGGGCCTCGGCCGTCTCTGGTCGCGGCTGCGCAACCCGGCGACATGGCGTGCCGGCCTCTATCTCTTCCTGCGCTTCCCGCAGGGTGTCATCGTCTTTGCCACCATCGCGGCGCTTCTCACCCAGGCGGCATGGGGCATCGCGCTCCCATTCGTCTACACACACGTCGGCTCCGACGCGTCGAACCAGTATGCGTCCCTCAATTACGGCGTGTTCACCGTCGATTCCATCGGCAAGGCGCTGATCGTCACAGCGTTCTCACCGTTGTGCCTGCTGTTGGCGGTGCACCTCTCGAACTTTTTCGCCTGGGGCTCCGGCAAGGTTGCGGCGGAACTACTTGGCGGCGAAGGCGAACTCCCGGCGCGCACTGCGCTTAGCCCCGCCATCGCGGCAACCGTAAGCTGGCCGGGCATGGCCAGCCCGCGCGCCCACACACCGTCGCGCTCCCGCACGCGCTACCTTCAAACACGTGCCGCCATATGGCACGCCGCCTTCTTCGGCGTGATGACGGTACTCTTCCTCGCCATCACCGCCGCCGCCACACCCGGCGAGTGGTGGGCTGCCTGGCCAATCTGGGCGCTGGCCATGCCGCTCGGCCTCCATATCGGCTATTACCTCCGGGGCGGGTGGGGCGCGCACGCCGGCCTCTTCACCGTCGTCATGTTCGGGTTGTTCTTCATCGATATGCGGTTCAGCGCGAACGTCTGGTTCTACTGGCCGCTCCTCGCGTGGGGCGCAATCCTCGCCTTCCACTGGTGGCTCTCACAGAAAGTTGGGCTCGAACAGGAGCGCGAAGCCGCCACCTACACCTTCGCGAGTGCCATGCCACGCCCACCGGTCGCGCCCGCACCCGATGGTGACGGCCCGGGCGAGGTTGCCGCTCACGGGTCATCCCGCCCGGCCGATGTATCCGGCATCTCGGTCGATGTCGCCATGCGCATCGTGCGCGTCGGGGGCCAGGAGATCGAAGTCACGCGCCGCGAATTCGACCTGCTCGCGCTCTTCGTTTCGAACCCCGGACGCCCCTTCGGCCGCGACGAACTCCTCGACCGCATCTGGAAGAACGACTACGACGTCACGGAGCGCACCATCGACACGCACATCCAGCGCCTCCGGCGCAAACTCGGCGACCACGCCGATGCGATCCAGACCGTCTGGGGCGTGGGCTACCGCTTCGTCAGGGATGAAGAATGAGGCATGAGGCATGAGCCTCGCATGCCTCACCGCCTCGGTCAGTGTCACAAACCGACTGCTACGTCCGTCTTGCTGGTGATGCGACCTCACCACTCAGACCTCATCCCTCAACCGCGTCGGCCTTTCGGCGGAGCCACGCGTCGTCCCAAAGCCAACGGAGCCATGGTCCACACGATCGATGAGCCACCATGCCTCCACTTTCTACGGTAGATGCATCCGCAGGCACGCGTGGCCTGCTGCCAAGGAGAAAACCTTGAGATCAGCCCTTTCCCCTGCAAACCTCGCGCGCTCCTGCGCACGCCATCCCTGGCTTACGCTCGGCGTGTGGCTCCTCGTCGTCATCGGTGCGGTGGTGTCCGTGCCACGGCTGAACCTGGATAACCAACAGACGATCTACGGCGTCGATGCTCAGAAGGCCCAAGATCTGCTGAAGGCCCACATGAACGCCGCCAACGCACCGGGTGAGTCTGTCGTCTTCGACAACGCCGCCATAACGGTCGACGACCCGGCCTATAAAGCGTTCGTTGAGCAGTTCGAAGCGAAAGCCCGAAACCTCCAGGGCGTACTCAACGTCAGCAGCTACTACGACAGCGGGGCCGCCAGCCTCGTCAACAAGGACCGGCACATGACCCTTGTGTCCGTCGACCTCACAGGCGACGCGGCGAAGGCGGATAAGACGGTTGAGCCGCTGCTCGGCCTCATCAAAGACTCGCAGACGCAGGGCTTCACCGTCATCACGGCGGGCGATGGCTCCATCAACCGCGACCTCAACAAAGCCTTCAACCATGACCTCGAACTGGCCGAAGTGATCGGCATGCCGGCTTCCATCGTTGTGCTGGTGATTGTGTTCGGGGCAGCCGTTGCGGCTGGAGTGCCGATTATCCTGGCGCTGCTCGCCATCCTCGTTGCGATGGGCGCCACGGCGCTCCTCAGCCAGGTGTTCACCATCGGCAGCCTGACCATGAACATGATCACGATGATCGGCCTCGCCGTCGGCATCGACTACACCCTCTTCATCGTCGAACGCTTCCGCGAAGAGCGGCGCCGCGGTGTCGATAAGGTCGCCGCCATCGCCACCGCAGGCAACACCGCGAGCCGCGCCGTGCTCTTCTCCGGCATGACCGTCGTCATCGCCCTCGCCGGGCTTCTGATCGTCCCCTCAAGCGACTTCCGCGGCATGGCCATCGGCGCCATCGCTGTTGTCGTCGCTGCCGTCGCGCTCGCACTAACCGTGCTCCCCGCGGGGCTCAGCCTCCTCGACCGCAAGCTCAACTGGCTCAGCCTTCCCGGCCGCAAGCAGAAGCCCATCACCGGCGAGGAAGACCCCCACCACGGCTTCTTCGGCAAGACGACCGACCTCGTCATGAAGCACCCCGTCGTGAGTGTCGTGACGGCCGGCGGTCTGCTGATCGCGGCCGCGGTCCCCGTCTTCAAGCTGCAAATGGGCAACCCGGGGCTGAGCGAATTCCCGGAACACCTCGCCTCCGTCCACGCCTTCAACGTCATCAACACCGAGTTCTCGGCCGGCCGCCTCACCCCCACGAACATCGTTATCGATGGCAACATCAACAACCCGCAGGTCGTCAGCGCCATCGATAAGCTCACCAGGGAGATCCAGGGCGACAGCCGCTTCGCGACCGTGGAGCAACTCCACACGGATGACGCGCGTGACCTCGGCCTGCTTACCACCATTATTAATGGCGATGGCACCGGCGCGGAAGCGAAGGACGCTGTGCGCGACCTTCGCAGCACCTACGTGCCCAACGCATTCAAGGGCGTTGACGCCAATGTCTACGTCGGCGGGCAGACCGCTGGCACCGTCGACTACATCGACACGATGTCCGGCTACCTGCCGATCCTGATGGCGTTCGTGCTCGGCCTCAGCTTCCTGCTGCTGACGATGGTGTTCCGCTCGATCGTCATCCCGCTCCAGGCGATCCTGCTGAACCTGCTCTCGGTCGGCGCGGCCTACGGCCTGCTCGTGCTCGTCTTCCAGGAGTGGCTCGGTTCGGACCTGTTCGGGTTCCGTCAGAGCGACGAGCTCGCCGCCTATCTGCTCGTGTTCTTGTTCGCCATCCTCTTCGGGCTCTCCATGGACTACCACGTGTTCCTGTTGAGCCGCATCCAGGAGGGGTTCGCGAAGACGGGCAACACGCGCCTCGGTGTGGCCACAGGCCTGCGCTCGACCGCGCACATCATCACCGGCGCGGCAGCCATCATGATGGTCGTGTTCGGCGGGTTCGCCGCCGGCGACATGGTCCCGCTCCAGCAGACGGGCTTCGGTCTCGCCGCCGCCGTCTTCATCGATGCGACCCTCGTGCGCTCCGTGCTCGTGCCGGCGGGCATGGTGCTGCTCGGCAAGTGGAACTGGTACCTGCCCTCG
>JAFKFP010000136.1 GCA_017308185.1 bacterium
TTTTATTACTGCTTCAACTACTTCCAGGAATACCGTGAGCGCGACGACCTGCCGGGGCTCCTTCGTGTATACGCGGTGCAACTCTCATGCCTGCAGCTCGGGTTCTACCTGGCGAGCTGGGGCATGCTGCGCGGCTCATCGAAAATGCTGCAACGGAGCGTCCGCGCCCTCGAACCGGTCATCGAAGTCATCGCGACTGCCCCGTCTGAGATATGGCAGACCGACGCCGATAGCTACGGCGACGGCGCCTGCCCGGTCATCTTCGAGACCGCCGCCATGCTCCGGACGGCGCTTCAGGGCGCGGGCTCCGACATCCTCGTGACGAAGATCATGCTCGGCACATTCGGCTGCGTCCCAGCCTTCGACACGTACTTTAGACGAGGCTTTGGCACCTGGAAGTTCGGCCCGAAGGCCCTCCGCGACATCGGCGCGTTCTACCACGCGAACACCGAGGTCATCGAGCGCCACAGGGTCGAGACGCTGGATTTGGCCGGCGGTTGGTCTACTTCAGCGCCTTATTTATTCCATCGATGAGATCACCCCAAGCCTTGCGCTCTGCCTCAGTGAGCTCCGCAGCGACGTGTTCGCGCGTCCAGCGCACGTAGGCCTTGGCGAGGTGGTACTTCGAGAAGTCGCGGAACTCGGTCGCAAAAATATCCACGATCGGTCGCGTCGGTTGCTCAGCAGCAACCGAAGAGACGTCCCAGCCCAACTCCTGCGCGCCGATTTTGACCAGTGTGTCCCGCAGGAGATCTTCGATCTCTGGTTTAGAGATCGAGCCTTGGCAGAAATCGGCCGCGCGGAGGATGTTGCGATTCCCGAGGGTATGGATCAAGGTATCCTGCTTGGCCGCATTCTCACCAGCGGCATCAGAATCTAGCAATGCCGCAACTTTGAGGTGATTCGCGTGAAGGATGGTCGCGAAGTATACGACCTTGCTAGCCGTATTCGCAGGGATGAGAGCAATCTTGTCGTTGAGAGCGGCGATCCGGGCCTCGCCCAACAACTGCGCGGTCCCGTCCAAATACCACAGGTCTGTAAGGCCTTCAAGAACGAGATTGCGCTGCTGACCGAACAGGCTTTGTGCGAGGTCGTAGCCGAGTGCCTCTCCTTCATCGCGATCGGCCATCTCAACCACACGAACAAGGTCGAGTTCGTCTGGCCCAACGAGAAACGGCGAATGCGTCGTGTAGATGGTCTGATTGTCTTTGGCCAGGCGAGATATCGTTTTGCGAAACTCGCGCTGCTTTAGCCCATGAAGGCTCAGACCGGGCTCATCCAAGAGGAGGATGGCATTAACGTAGCTGTCGGCGGCTTCAGCGAAGAAGACCACGAAAAAGGACACGAGCCATTGGAAGCCCTCCGAGCGCTGGTCCAACTCAATTTCTACCCCCAAGTCGTCTTGCACCGCCACTTTCAGGTACTGGCCGTCTGCTTGAATTCGCAGCGTGGCAGCCTCGCCTTTGGTGGGATCGGGGTTCCATACAGAGCGGATTTCATTCGTAAGGCGCACGCTCGCGGCGTTGAGTTGAATGCTGCGCTCATCTAAAGGTTTTCGATAGGCCTCAAACTGTTCCGGATCATCATCGGGCTCGGGGGGGCGGCCCTGATTGGCTAGCTCACGAGCCGTGAACCCCAGAAGCTTCAGTAGACACCGGTTACCAAAGTCGTAACGGTCGTCATCGAGAAGATTCCCTTCAAGTCGTTCTGCGAAGTGCTCTAGATGGAGGTTTGGACGGACCCGAAAGTAGTTGTTGTAGTAAACGAACACCGGCATCCGTGCGTTGAGGTGTTTGAGTGCCGCAGCTCGCTCTTGGGACACGCGAGTATAGCCAAGCAGGCGCGTGTGGCGGGCGTCCTCCGTCGAGTTGCCTTCATCGACATGACTTGCCACGCTGTCGAGCCAATCGCGCAGCTTCGTAGCCCTCTCGCCGTCGATCGTTGTCTTTCCGACCTGCCAGTCGTCGATGGCCGCAAAAAGCTCGGTCGAGGGCGGCACCACGTCGTCTGATCGCGCGGCCTCAGTCTGCTTGTCGATATGAGTCGCCATCCGCTGGAGATCCTTCCGGATTTCTTCTGAGTAGGTAACCACGGAAGGCCCGCCCTCTGTCCAATGGATGCTGTTGTTGGCCAGATACCGGGTGTAGCAGTAGGTGACCGCATCGAATCCCGGCCCAAGACCAGCGCGATCGTCAGCTTCTAGTTCAAACTTAGCGGTCGCTACCGGGATCTGTTTGGGATCCAGTCGGCCAGATTGGATATCAGCGTTGTATAGCTTTCTCGGGTAGTCCCGCAGTGGTTCGAATTGCCGGACTTCCGGCGGCGGGTTTATATGCTGCAATGCCTCCAAGACGGCGGTCTTTCCGGCTTCATTAGGCCCTACAAGAATCGTTTTCGTGTCCTCTATAGCGAACCAACCGCTGTCACGCACGCTTCTATAGTTTTGTACCCGAGCAGACACGAGCTTCATCTTAGTTCCTTCTTAGGGTCCCGAGTCTAGTCAGCGATGGGACGTTCGGCGCCACCCCTCACCACTGAACGAACATCGGCATGACGACATGCACGTAGTCCGTCTCGCCGACGGGGCGGAAGACGCCCTGCGCCGACGGGCTGGTCATTTCGAGGGCGACTTCGCCGTTGAGGATGCCGAGGACGTCCTGCAGGTAGCGGCTGTTGAAGGCGATCTTTGAGGGGTCGCCTTCGAGTTTCACGTCGACTTTGCCTTCGTTGTCGCCGACTTCGTCGGCGCGGGCGGAGATGGTGAGCTGGCCTGTGGGGCCTTCGCCGGGCTGGAGCTGGAGGCGGATGATGCCGCTGCCATCGCGCGCAAAGATGGCGGCGATGCGCACTTCGCGTTTGAATTCGTCCACGGCGATGGTGGCGCGGGTGTTGTATTCGGAGGGGATGAGCTGGTTGTAGTTCGGGAAGGTGCCCTGGATGAGCTGGGCGACCATCTCGGTATCGGTGAGGGCGAAGCGGACCTGCGTACGCTGGGCGTTGACGCGCATCTCGACGTCTTCGTTCGAATCGGCGACGAGGCGGGAGAGTTCGCGGAAGGCGCGGGCGGGGACGATCACTTCGATGGCCTGTTCGGGCGCCTTGGCAAGCGTGATATCGGCGACGGCGAGGCGGAACCCGTCGGCGGCGGCCATGGTGAGGCGCTGGCCATCGGTCTTGAGCTGGACGCCGGTGAGGACGGGGCGGGAGTCGTCGCTGGCGGCGGCGAATTCGACGCGTTCGATGGCGCGGCGAAGGGCTTTGGCGTCGAGGGTGATGGCGGTGCCTTCGCTGATCTCCTGGATGCGGGGGAAGTCTTCGGCGTCCATGGCGGACATGGTCGATTCGTTGCGCGCGCAGGAGATCTTGACCTGGCGTCCGCGGTCCGGGATGTGGAGGTCGACCGGTTGGGGCGGGAGTTGTGCGACGAAATCGCCGATGAGGCGCGAGGGGACGGTGGTGGCGCCTTCTTCATCGACGCGTGCGCCGACCCAGGTGGAGATGGAGATATCGAGGTCGGTAGCGGCGAGCATGAGGCGGCCGCCATCGGTCTTGAGCAGGACGTTGGCCGTGATGGGCAGCGTGGCACGTGTCGCGACGGCGCGGCCGACGATGCCGAGGCCGCGTTGAAGGTTTTCCTGGAGGACCTGCACTTTCACTCGTTCACCCCGCGCCGGGCATGGGGATAGGGCCACGCCGGGCAGGGTGATTATAGAGAGGGCATGGGCGCGTGACAAGGCTAATGAGAACGCGCGTAAGCAATTGCCATCGCGGGGGCGAATGGTCAACGCAACGGAAAAGTCTTGCATTGAGTTCGAAAAAATACGGTCGGAGCTAAAGATGTGAGCTATAATGGGCATACATGTTCATCTTCAATCTCGAAATCGCGAACTACAGAAATTACGGGCGTGCATCGCTGAAGCTGGACCGTGGTTTGAACCTGTTTGTGGGCGAAAACGCGCAGGGGAAAAGCAATCTGCTGGAGGCGGTGTACTTGCTTTCGACGCTGCGTTCGAGCCGTGCGAGCACGGACGCGGACCTGGTGCGGCGGGATATTTTGAACAGCGAATTCCCGGTGGCGCGGCTGGCTTGCGAGGTTGAACGGTCGGCGGGAAACCTGGAGCTGGAGCTGGCGATCGTGGGGCGGAGTACGGACGCGAGCCACCGGGCGGGCAAGCGTGTGCGCGTGAACGGTGTCGCGAAGCGAGCCTCGGACGCGGTGGGGCAGCTGGCGGCGGTGCTGTTCACGACGCTGGACATCGAAGTGGTGGCGGGCCCGCCGATGATGCGGCGGCGGTACCTCGACATGATGATTTCGCAGGTGGACCGGGGCTATCTGCGGGCGATGCAGAAGTATGCGCGGGTGTTGCAGCAGCGGAACAGTCTGTTGAAGCGGATCCAGGCGCGCGAGGCAAGCGCGACGGAGCTGAACTTCTGGGACCAGGAGCTCGCGCACGCGGGCGGGATCATTCTGCAGGCGCGGGCGGACGCACTGGGGCATTGCGCGCTGCAGGCGGCGATGCAGATGGAGCGGCTGAGTGACGGGATGGAGGAGCTGACGCTGACGTACCGCCCCGCGCTGGCGAACCAGACGGAGTTCGATGCGCCGATCGATGAGACAGAGTGGACGGCGCGGATGTTGCGGGCGCTGGCGGCTGTGCGCTCGAAGGAGATTGGGGCGGGTTCCACGCTGGTGGGGCCGCACCGGGATGACGTGGTGGTGGAAATCGATAGTCTGCCGGCCGATTCGTTCGCGTCGCGGGCGCAGCAGCGGACGGCGGCGCTATCGCTGCGGCTGGCGGAAGCGAGCTATCTGCGGCGGGCGCTGGGGGATGACCCGATCATCCTGCTCGACGATGTGCTGAGCGAACTGGATGCGAGGCGGCGGCGCGGGGTGCTGGAGTACTTCGACACGTTCCAGCAGACGCTGGTGACGACGGCGGACCCGGACCGCCTGCGCGAGGTAATGACGCGCGCATCGGGGCGGTTCGTGGTGAACGCGGGGACGATTACGCGGTTCGAGGGGGAGTGAGGCGGCCGTGGACGGCTGCAAGCGGTCACACCACAATGTCTCGCGATGAGCGAGGATGTCATCTTCACAGGTGCAACGCCTACCCGTCACGCACGAATCGAAATGACTCGTCGCGGTATTTCCGATGCGCCGGTCGTCGTCACGACCCCTCTCCCCCGCCGAGACCGGCCTGCCTTGCGCGCACGATTGCCTGGGCGCGGTCGGCAACGGCGAGCTTGGCGAAGATGTTCGAGACGTGGTTGCGGACAGTTTTCTCGCTGATGCCGAGGTGGGACGCGATGGAGGCGTTCGAGCGCCCTTCCGCGATGAGCCCGAGGACTTCGTGTTCACGGTCGGTCAGGTCCGGGAACGCGAGCGCGGGCTGCGAGGGGCGTGGCCGCGCAAAGTACTCGACGACTCGTTGGGCGATGGCGGGGCCGAACATGGCACCGCCGGAACCGACGAGTGCGGTCGCGCGGACCACCTCGGCCTGGTTGCTGCCCTTAAGAAGGTAGCCACGTGCGCCGGCCCGCATCGCGGCGAAGACTGAGTCGTCGTCTTCGAACATGGTGAGCACAAGGACGCCGATATGCGGGCTCTCATGGACGATCTGGCGAGTGGCCGCCACACCATCCATACCAGGCATACGCAGATCCATGACGACGAGGTCTGGCTGGAGTTCGAGGGCCAAGCGTACGGCTTCCTCGCCGGTCCCTGCTTCGCCCGCCACTTCGAAGCCTTCTTCGGCGCTGAGCAGCGCGCGCAGACCCGCGCGAAACACCGGGTGGTCATCGGCAATGAGCACGCGTAGCCGCTCACTCATGGAGGCCAACCAGCGGCAGCGCAGCACGGACGCTGGTACCCGCATGCGACGACCGCACCTCGATTTAACCACCCAGCTCGGCCGCGCGTTCGCGCATCGAGTGCAACCCTACGCCGGCGGCGGCGCTCTCGTCCATGCCCGTACCGTTA
>JAFKFP010000328.1 GCA_017308185.1 bacterium
ACCAGCTTGAACTCGGGGTCGGGCGAAGCGCCCCGCTTGTAGTAGCGCGTCTCGCCGATCCCTACGATTGCCGTCTTGCCCCGGATCGTCCTCTCCACAGGCCGCCTCCTCACTTGCGTGTGAGGCGGCATCATACAGGATGGACACCATTCGTGGGACGCTAATCAACACCGGCCACCGAAAAACCCTCCGCCCGCGCCGCGCTCGCCAGGCGGCGATCATGAGTGGCGAACACAAGATCCGGGTGACGCCGCTCCCGCAGGATCATCGCGCTCGCCAGATGGATCGCATCGAGCGTGCGGATAGGAGCGGCGAACGGGCCGGAAGCCCGCTGCAGCACTTCCTCAGTGATAAGAAGCACCAATGCGCTTCGCTCTAAATCAAGAAGTGCGTCGATCGCATCAGCGTACTCAAGTCCGGTTAGGACGCCCTCGGCACGCATGCCGTGAAACGTTCGGCGAACCTCCACGCGTACCAGAGCGCTGAAACACCAGTCGTCGTCCGCATCCCAGCCCGGCGCGGGCATCCCAATGATGTTGTCGATGGGGACGCACGAGTCCGGGTATCGCATCAGAAGCGGTCGGCTCGCATGTCGTCGATGATTGCCTGGGCCTTCTTCGCAGCCTCTTTACTGAGATGTACGACCGGCTTGATGCTGCGACGAACCCGCGCACGCTCCTCCGGGTCGGTAATCAACGGCTCACGCACGAGCAGGTCGTCCGCGGTGCCAGCCGGTTCAATCCTGGCGACCACCGTTTCGTGGTCACCGACGATCACCGTCTGCCCCGAGCGGACTGCGTCCAAGTACGCGGGCAAGTCCGCCTGCAACTCCGAGATAGTCACTCGCTTCATATGCGGATCTGACCCGGCGGCCCCCAATCACGCAATGGGATACCAAACCGGACAGCCTCGACCGCGGCCTACCGCGCCGCCACCAGCTTCTCCACATCGAACCCGAAGAACCGCGCCGCGTTCAGCCCAAGGATCTGCGAACGTTCGATGTCGTCCAGATGCCCCATCGTGCGCTCGATTGCCTGCGCTGAGTGCGGCCACGAGCCCTCGTGGTGCGGGTAGTCATTTGCCCACATGAAGTTTCCTGATAGGTCATATTCACGCACGAGGTCGATGCCCGGCGGGTCCTCCTGGAACGAGGCCATGCAGTGCTCCCGGTACAGTTCGCTCGGCATCGCCGAAAGCTTCGGGAACGCCCAGAAGTGGTGGTGTTCGTACGCCTCGTCCATCGCCCGCAGCATCCATGGCACCCACCCGATACCTGCCTCAATGCTCGCGAACCGCAGCTTCGGGAACCGGTCGAGCACTCCCGAGGCGCAGATGGTCACCATCGGCTCAGCCGTCGGCGCCAGAGAATGAATGACATAATTGATGACCGCGCCGCCGTTCCCTTTCGTCCCGCGAGGATCCTTTCCTGTCGAAACGTGGAACACGAACGGCTTGCCCGTGTCCTGGATCGCGGCCCAGAGCCGGTCGAACTCGGGGTTGTTGTAGTTAATGTCGTCCGGCGAACCCGGTCCCCACACCGGTTTGCACGGTAGGCTGAACCCACGGAACCCGAGCTTGGCAGTCCGTTCGATCTCTGCGATCGCGCCATCGATATCGCCCGTAGCGATGCACGCGAGCGGCGACATCCGGTCGTACACGTCGCCGAAGACCTCCCACGCCCATTCGTTGTAGACGCGGCACATCGCGTTCGCGAACACCGGGTCCGGCGTCGCCCACATCTGCAGACCACGGTTCGGGAAGATGATCTCCGCGTCGATTCCATCCCGCGCGTGGTCCCGCAGCCGCACCTGCGGGTCACTCTTGCCGACCTCCGCTCGCTCCTTGTCCTCGCCCTGCATGCGCAGGTCGCGGATCTTGATCGGCTTGTAGCCTTCGACGACCGACCACTTCACGCCCTGCGCGTCGACTTCGATACGTGGCAGCCGGTGCCGGTACTTCTCGTCGATGCGCTCGACCCACAGGTTCGGCGGCTCATTCACATGGCAATCCGCCGAGATCATCAGGTACTTGTTCGCCGCCCCTGGCGTTGGCACGTGCTCCCAGCCTTCGTGTCCCGGCGTCTTATAACGGTGTTCGTTGTATTTGACGCTCAGTTCAATCGCTTCGGCGTCGACAGTGCTGGACTCGATGGTGGTCATCTCATGTCCCTCCTGGACGATAGCGGCGCGGCAGCCTGCGCCTATTCCCGCAACAGGCTGTGCTCCTGCCTCCGGTCGAATTCGAGCCTCTCCGGCGAAACCTCGGGCTCGGTGATCGCAAGGACATCCGCGTATTCGGCGTCGAAACCCTCGTTCGGCCATCGCCGGATGCGGATGCCGGTCGCTCCGTCAGGCACCGTGTAGCAGCCTGATTCCCCGCCGCGCCCGCTGTAGAACCAGCCTGCTTCCTCGCCCGCATTTCCGGTCAGCCAGCTCCCAAACCAGAGCATGGGCCGCCCGTGTTCGCTCTGTTCGACTGGCCACGTAATCCTGATAGTCGGCTGGCCGTTCACAATATGGTCATCATACCGATTCCGAGATCGCTTACAACAGTCCGGGGTCACGGCCACGTCGCCGGCAGCAACACGATGACGGCCACGCTCGCAGCCAGGCACACGGTGGCGAACGCAGCCAATCCGAGCCGCACATCCCGGCTGCGCAGCTTCGAAGCGATCCCCACGAGAAACAGCACAAGCGCCACGACGACCGTCGCGAGGATGTAGTAGTCCGAGGTCTCGTTTGCGTGGTCCGCTTCTTTGACCGCAGCCTGGGCCTCGCTTGTGTAGGCGTCTGCCTGGGAAAGGTCAGCGCTCAGGTAACTCCCTTCCTGAAGCGGTGACGACGGAGCGCCCGGTTGTTGCGCGATCCCACCGTCGGTCTCCCATGCGTGTAGCGCGGCTTTCAACGCCGGGCGCATCGTGCCTTCGATCGCGGCGGTCGTTGTACTGTCGTGGGCATCGTCGGCCGCCAGCCAACGGTCAAATAGCACCGTGTCGATGTTCGACTGCACCGTCGCCAGGTTGACTGCCCTGACTGATTGCGAATGTAGTGCCTCCGATTGCGCGAACTTCGCCGATTGGTCGCCATCCCAAACCGCTGCCTGGAATGCACTCCAGGCCGTCAGCACAGTCGCGAGTGACAGCAGCACGGCCTCGAATATTTCGACGGTATCGAGTGTCGGTAATCGCCGCACCCCGGCACCTCGAAACCGCGAGAGGCGTTCAACTTCCATGGAGCCCTCCGTAAGGCCGAACGCACACTACCCCCGGCTGGAGCTGTGTGCCACCATCCGGTTCCGCGTCCCGTTACACTGCCTTGATGAACTCCGATCAGTACTCGAATGACGCCCCGGCCCCGGGTCAGGTCGATCACTGGGAGGTTGTCTGGCGCGGTGTTGCCGAAAGCGATGCCCACATCATCCGCGGCAGCCTCGAGGCCGACGGCATCGATGCCGTGGTGAGCGGCGCGCGGCGCGAATATGCGCTCCTCGCCGGTAGCTTCGACCACGGCGACTATGCCGTCTTCGTCCCTCAGGATGATGCCCGGCGGGCTCGCCGCTTTCTCCTGAGCCGTGGCGAAGGCCGGAACATCATCGCGGAACCGCCCGAGGAGGAAGAGACCACCACTGCCGATACCGTCCGCTTCGTGCTCGCTGGCCTCCTCGTGCTCATTATCCTCACCGGCATCATCTACTTCGCCTCACGGTAGCTCACTCCCCGGAACCTGGAACTCGCTTACAATCTCCCCATGCCCGACGACTGCCTCTTCTGCCAGATGCGCGATGGCGCCATCCCGGTCGAAAAGATCGCGCAGAACGAATATGCCTTTGCCATCCGCGACATCAACCCGCGTGCGCCCATCCACGTTCTCATCATCCCGAACGAGCACATCCCGACCGCGAAGGACCTCACCGCTGATCACGGCCAGGCGCTGGCTGGCGTCTTCACACTCGCGACCGAGGTAGCGAAGCTCGAAGGCGTCTTCGAACCTGGCTACCGCCTCGCCTTCAACATCGGCGAAGCTGCGGGAATGACCATCTACCACTTGCACCTCCACCTCGTTGGCGGGCGCAAGCTCGGGCCGGAGGGCTGATGTCGAGTATCGCCAGCCAGGCCCGCCACATTCGTACGCAAATGGAAACACGCCCAAAGGGACTCATCCAGCATGTCCAGCGCGTGCTCGTGGAAGCGCTCGACCTCGCGGTGTGCTGGGAGGCTGATCCAGCGCGCGTGGAACTGGCCACGTGGGGCCACGACCTCTTTCGTGCCGAAAAGCCCGGCAACCTCTTGCGCATGGCTCGCGAGATCGGCATCTCGATCGAACCCGCTGATGAAGCGGAACCAGTGCTCCTCCACGGCCCGATCGCAGCGGCCGTACTGCGCGACCGGTTCAAAGTGAGTGACGAAGAATCGATTGCCGCCGTTCGAGACCACACGCTCGGGCTCGCAGAGATGCCCCTCATCGCGAAGATCATCCTCATCGCCGACAAGGTGGAGCCGAACAAGCGCCGCCGGGACCCGGCCATGAAGGCCATCCGGCGCATCGCCCGGCGTGACCTCGACACGGCTCTCCTCTGCTGGGCTGATTGGAAATGGGTGCAGGAACGGACGCACCATTACACGAGCCACCCGCAACACTGGCGAGCCCGCCAACAATGGGTCGCTGAGCATCATCTAGACCGCGCGATGCCACCACGTACGCCCGACGACGATGCCGGTGGCGTCGCCTCGTAGGTGCGGCGCCCGCCTGCTCGACCGCTTCACCTGCGTTGGTACCCTTTGGAGCGTGACCGCCCGCTGGCTTCGAAGCATCACACCGCGACGGACTGTTGCGCTGGTTGTCGTGGCCGTGGGGCTCGCGCTGACTGCCTGCACTGGAGGCTTTTC
>JAFKFP010000106.1 GCA_017308185.1 bacterium
GCGGCGAAGGCGTAGGTCGGTCTGTAGCGCCTATCGCGGTACACGCGAAATCCGGATGTCCGGAGCACGTTGGCCGATGGCACGAAATAAGCCCCTCGTTAAAGAGAACGGCGCAGGGGAGGCGAGCCTCCCCTGCGTCACCAGGGTAACCGAAGTTGTTGCCCTAGTTATGGAAACCAGCGACATCAGTTCTGCGTTCGTGGGTTGACGCGGCGGTTCGGCCGGAGCTACCAGAGCTTGAGCCCCGAGCACCACCGTCGCCCCCGAATCTTGGAGCAATTGGAGCGACAATCGGAACCAGGCATGTTGTCCGGGGCGTGCCCTGCCCAGAACTAGGGCGTGCCGCCCGAGTCCCAATATATGAGCAACTCGCAGTGGTCTGCCTAGGTGCGGATTCGGTGTAGCATCCCCCGTGCCTGCCAGCCATCCGCCCGGAACGTTGCCGTGTCTGTTTAGCGACGGCATGATGCTCGGCACGGCACGACGATTGGGCTACAACCCAGCATCCTCCTTGGCATCGCGCAGATGCAGGGAGTCGTCCCAGAAGGCTGTGTCGCGACCGTCACCTTACGGGTGGGTTGATGTGATGAGGTCGCCTAGGGCCCTAGCAGTGCTCGGCGCTCCCTCAGGTGCAGGTGCCTGTGGCGTCGGTCAGGAGCAGGCGCCGATGGCCTTGCGCCGGGCTGAGCGAGCACCTCCGCGCTGTAGGGTTCGAAGTCAGCGATCGTGGTGATTCGCGCGTGATTCCATGGCACCCGGACAGAACGAGGCCAAGAGCTCAGAACCTCGACGCGGTTGTCGAGGTGGTTCGAACGACCGCGGATCGAGTCGCCCAGGCACTGCGCGAGCGTGAGCAGTTGGTTCTGGTCCTTGGCGGAGATTGCACCGTTGGCATTGGGACGATCGCCGGCATCCGGTCAGCCGTCGGCGACATAGCCCTTGTGTACTTCGACCTTCATTCGGACCTCAACATCCCTGACACCGCCAGCGACGGCGCTCTCGACTGGATGGCCCTTGCGCACATGTTGTCCATCGATGGCACAGAGCCGAGCCTGGCGCACGCTACGGCGAGCGACCCGTTACTCGCTCCGGAGCAAGTCGGGTTGTTCGCCCACAGCCTGTCCCAATCAACTCGCTTCGAGCGGCGTGAGATTGAGCGACTCGGGCTGGCGCGCATCGCGCTGGAAGACGTTCGCAGTGATCCCGCCGGTGCTGCCCATGACATGCTCGAAGTCCTGGCCAAGCGGTCTCATCGCTATGCAATACACCTCGATGTCGATGTCGTTGACTTCACGGATGCGCCGCTCTCGGAGCACCCGTCACGAAACACCGGCCTGAAGCTTGATGAGATGTTGGACGCACTAGCGGTCCTTGCCTCGGGTCCCGGTCTGGTCGCTATCACGGTTGCGGAACTTAACCCGCACAACCCCGCGGCGGACAAAGGGTTGCTGCAGCGCTTCTCCGCATCGTTCGCCCAGGCCATCCGCTCGTCGTCGTTGAACGTGAGGACGGCCAGACCAGAAAGACCTAGATCCTCGAACCATTGAAGCGACGACTGGGACCGTTCGACGTGGCACGAGTGGATTGCGCTAGAAGCTACGGCCCGCGCAATGCCGCCTGCGTAGTTCGGTTGTCCCCGACGGATCGTTGGCTCGTCTCTGGGACTTTGGTACGCCGAACGTGGGCGTTGAATGGCGCGTTCCCCTGTGAACTGCCCCATTCGGAACGGGCCGCGGCCCGCCGAGGACACCGGCCGCCGCCTTTCCGCCGGAATCAAGACGGCCGGGGGCCAAACATGATTGTTGCGACGCCAAGCAGGCAAATCGCGGCCCCCAGCACATCGAAGCGATCAGGCCGGAATCCGTCCAAGACCGTACTCCACACGAGCGCGACAGCAATGAACACTCCGCCGTAAGCGGCGAGGACGCGGCCGAACTCCGGCTCCTCCTGCATCGTAGCGGCGAGTGGGTACACGCCGGAGGCGGCGACGCCTAGACCAATCCATACCAGGCCGCGATTCTCCCGAACGCCCTGCCATACAAGCCACGAGCCGAGCAACTCGGCCGCCGCTGACAAGCAGAAAATAGCAAAGGTCGTCACGACCGGCATCAACACACACCTCTTGTTCCAGGGCCACGTCCGATTCCAACGACGTACGTCTGACACCGGCTCGGCGGAGCGGCTACCGTCGCTCCCACTCGTCGACAAGCGGCAGTGGCACGGGGCCCAGCGGTTGCTTCCGATCATGGCTTCGCCTGCGCAGGAGAACAAACGCAGCACCGAACGCTGCTACCGCGACCACGACAGCCGCGTACCACGCCGAGCCGAAGGACAAGGCCGACAGGCCCCCGGCCACGGCAGCCAACGCCGGAATGAGCAGCGGTAGACAACATGGTATGCAAGCGGCCACTGCAAACAGCCAGATCTTGCGCGGCCGGGGCAGCCGGCTCAAAGCGCCGCCTCGGGCACCGGCCATGCAGTCGCCATCACCTCCAGCTGAGCACGCGTGCCGGAGACAGTCAGATCAACGACATCCGCCGTCTCGCTGACCTCCCAGCCCATGCCCCCACAGCAGACGCATTCCGCGGCGGCGAACTGCCGCACGGCTTCGGCGGCTGAGCGCTCAAACCGAACCACGAGCTGGTCACGTGCGATCGCAACCGACTGAAGGTTTGGGGCTAGGTCATCCGGCGTGGGGGCATCCGGCCGGGCTCCGATATCGCACTGCAGGACTTCGAGCATGTCCTCGGTGAAGCGGTCCGCGATGGAAGACGTGGAAGGAGAGCAGTAGCCAGCGCCAGCGCTGCCGTCATCCATCAGCAAGCAGCAGGGGCAATCCGCGACGAGCTGGCTGCTGCCGGACGCCGCCGTCGCGTCGGCTGCGAGACTGTCAAGCTCTGCCCTGATGCGCTGAAGCTCCGAAATTCGCTGGTCGGTCTCCTGGCGCTGGCGATCCACGAGAGCGATGACCTTGTCTGCGTAGGCACCGCAGGTACTCCCGTGGATGTCGGTCAGCAGCCCCTGGACCTCGTCGAGTGGTATGCCGAGCGTGCGGGCGTTTTGGATAAGGCGCAGGCGCCGAAGGTCGGCCTCGTCATAGCGGCGATAGCCCGACTCCGAGCGCGCCGCCGGCTGAAGGAGCCCGCGACCCTCGTAGAAGCGGATGGTGTGCGCGCTGAGGCCTGTGGCCTTGGCGGCTTCCCCGATGCGGTAAGTGTTCATGTCTCCAAGCATGGACCTTCGAGCGACTCGAAGGTCAAGTGGCTTGAGAAAGTCCATGGCAGCCCCCGAGTAAATCTACCCGGATACCTAGCGCCGAAGAGAGATCCAGGTGAGCACGGCCATCAGCAACAGCACTCCTGCCGCGACTCGGAAGCCCACCTCATAGGCTGCCTGGCTCGTACCCATGGCGCCGACGGTCACCGGTCCGAGGGCGCGCGCTGCGGCAACGAACAACGCCTGGAGTCCAATGATCCGCCCGAAGTACGGACCCGCGAATCGCTCGGACATCACGAGCGCACGTAGCGGATAGACCGCGCCAAAGATCGCGCCGAACACCGCCACGTAGACCCAAACCTGCCACCACGCGCCGGCAACGCTCGGGAGGAGCGCGGCGGATGCCAGAAGGCTGAAGCAAACCGCCAGCAGCGTCGCACTCGGCACCCTGCCCGATGACATTGGCAGGAGCAGCCGCGCCGGAAGGCTGACGATCCCGGTGATGGCGATTGCGTTCGCCACGGAGGTTTCGTCGAACCCACGCGTCTCGAGCTGGCTGATCATGTGGAAGGAGAACCCGCTGAAGGCGACGGTTGCTCCAAAGAATGCCAGCGTAAACGCCCAGAACCGCGCATCGGCCTGGCGCGACCCTTGCCAGGCTTGGGCCACGAACCGGCGCGGAGTGAGCCGCTCTGGTTCCCGTCCGGCATCCAGAGGCTCGTGGAGCAGCACCGGAACGAGAGTGCCGACCGTTGCCAGGATGAGCCCGAGCAGCACACCGCCTGGCGCCAACCGAACTCGTCGACAAGCCAGCGGGTGAGCGGCGTGTAGATGGTGATGGAGAATCCGCTGAGTAGCGTCAGGATTCCGTAGGCCCGCGGGCGCTCCTCAGCGGTAAACCAGCGGTTCATGAGCACGTACACCGGCTCATAGAACGTGGCGGCCATGGCGGGTCCGCAAACGAGGGCGAGTACCAGAACGAACTGCCACACCGACTGGCTCGCTGCCAGTAGCGCCAGTCCCACACATCCAAGCAGGGCACCGCCCGCCAATAAGCGGCGGGTGCCTAGAGGTCGGCCATGGTCCCCGTGAAGATTGCCGTCACTCCGGATACCAGGAGCGCGAGCCCAAATCCAAGGGAGACGGTGCCGGCCCCGAAGTCGCCTCCGGGGCCGGAATCGGTCACAAGCACGCCTGAACGCATAGGAGAGCGTGCCGTAGCTCGTGTTGATGAACATCGCGGCCGCAAAGACCTGCAGCCAGCGCCGAGACAGCGCGGCGTGCCTTCCCCGCACGAGCACGGAGTCGGCCGCGGTGGTCACCTGCAGCCGCCCCCAGCCGCACCCGCAGCAACGGGAGTGGCGCACGATGAGTCGGCGGCCTCCACGCTACCCAGATCGATGACGCTCTTCGTAATGGGCCCACAGCAACCGGACGCCGCCGTGGCGGTAGCCGCGTCGAGCTGGGGGCCACCCGTGTTACAGACGCCGGTAGCGGGCAGTTCGAGCCGCACTTCGCGTGCCGCGGCGTGGTCGCCAACCAGCTCCGCCACCACCGAACGCACCTGTTCGTACCCCGTCAGCATCAGGAAGGTAGGCGCGCGGCCATAGCTCTTCATGCCGACAATGTAGAACCCCGGCTCGGGATGACTCAGCTCTTCGACGCCGTGCGGGGGCACGGTGCCGCAAGAATGCACGTTTGGATCGATCAGTGGAGCGAGGGCGGGCGGCGCCTCGACGGTCGGATCGAGCGCGACGCGGAGCTCGCGCGTGAGCGAGAGGTCCGGCCGGAAACCGGTGGCGCAGACGATCTCGTCGAACGGGCCGAGCTCGCCGTCGAAGGATCGGACGTAGACGCCGCCGTCGTCCTGGCGGAGCGCGGTGATGGGAAAGCCACTCACGAACCGCAGCTTCCCGGAGCCGACGAGGTCTTTCATCGCCGTGCCGAGCGCGCCGCGCAGCGGGAGAGCATCGCCCGCGCCGCCGCCGTACATTGCGGGATCAGGCGTCGAGCGGATTGCCCACGTGACGGTGGTTGCCGGCTCGGCATTCTGGAGCTTCGCGAGGTCGAGTAGGGCGTTGAATGCCGAGTGTCCAGAGCCGACCACGAGAACGCGGCGCCCGGCGTAGCGGTCTCGCTGGGCATCGAGCACATCGGCGATGCCGTAGAAGATGCGGTCCGCGGCCTCGGCCTCTCCCTGGGCGGGGACACCGAAGGCTCCGAGTGGGTTGGGGGACGAGAACGTGCCACTGGCGTCGATGACGGCACGAGCGAGGAGGCTCTCGCGTGAGCCATCGCGGAGGCTGACCTGGAGGAGGAACGGCGCATTGTCACGATCGCCGGACTTCATCTTGTCGAAGCCAAGGCGGCTGATCCCGGTCACGCGGGCGCCGAGCCGAAGGTGCTCACGGATGGGCTGGAGGTCCGCAAGGGGCTGCAGGTAGCGGTCGATGAACTCGCCGCCGGTGGGGGCTTCGTTCCAGACCGGCGGTTGCCAGCCCGAAGCCTCGAGCATTTCCCGTGCCACGCTATCGACGTTCTCTCGCCAGGCGGAGAACGTGCGAACGTGCGCCCACTGGCGAATGTTCGCGGCGGGCGCGGAGCCCGCTTCCAAGAGGATGGGCCTCTCGCTACGCGAAAGGAGATGGGCTGCAGCGGCAAGACCAACAGGTCCTGCGCCGATGACGGCAACCGGTAGGGACGACGTATTCACAGACTTCCTCCTGTAGTTCGACACTTCGGCAGAAATCGAAGTCAACCACCAAAAGAAAGAGGGGCGCGGTCAGATGCCGCACTCCCCACAATCCTCTGGCAGCAGAACCTCGAAATAGCTACCCAGCGACCGCAGCACTTCCGGCTCGACCCAGCACTCCCGCTCCTGGCCGTTCCGAACCATCGCGATGAGGCCGGCCGTCCGGAGCTCCTTCAAATGGTGCGAGACGGTCGAGGGCGCGATAGTCAGCATCGACGCCAGCTTCCCGACCGTGGCAACCATCCGGTCGTCGGTCGTCGTGGACCCCACGCAACAATTGCGCGCGAGGTACTCGAAGATCGCGAGCCGGTGAGGGTTACCGAGGGCCTGGAACTGCTCAGCCAGCCTGGCCTGCTCCTCTGTTTGAAGTTTCGACATGTCTCGAAGTATCGACAGCCCAGCCACCTCTGTCAAGCGTTCGTCTTGTCCGGGCGTAGACTCCCCCTATGAGACAACGCGTGCGCGAGAAATCGGACGACCGTGTGAGGCGTCGGAGGATCGCGATCGGCGCAGGGGCTGGCGGATTTGTCCTGCTGTTGGTGGCGGTGCAGATGCTTACGTCCTCCAGCATCGGCGTCCTGGTCGCTGGATGGATCCTCGTCGTCTGGGGTGCGGGCGCCGCCCTCTGGGCGTTCCGGGAGTTATGGGAAACTCGCGCGCGACAGCCCTAGGCGTTAGATGGACCCCGCCAGCCCACGATGGAGCCCTTATCGACCTCGCGGCTCGTCGGGACGCTACGGGCCCTCGCTGGGGTGACGGTGGGCGCCCGCAACCGATCCACCTACTGCCGTAGAGCGAGCAGACGCTCACGCGCGTAACGGCGAACGAGCATCGGCACGAAGGTCGTGACTGTCGGTCTACCTGAGAACGTTTGAAGCGCCTCATCCACGATGCGATCGATTGTTGCCCGGTCGAAGGAGCCCGTGAATTCAGCGGCGAGTCTGTCTGCTTCCTTCGCGACCATTCGCTTCAGTTCTGCCTCAACGTTCGAGCTGAAGGTCATTCCGTCTCTCCTGCGCCCCGGATCTCCAGCAGCAGTGCCGTGAGCGCCTGTCGGGAAGTCTATGCCAGAACGCCTTGTTTGATCCAACCGAGATTGATACAGTTTCGGTCATGGCTATCCCGACACCCGGCCCGCCCCCCCCGGTCCTCGCACTCGGCGCCGACCCGGTCCGTTGGGCCCTGATGCGAGAGCTTTCGCAAAGCGACCGCCAGGTCGACGAACTCGTCGATGCCCTGAAGAAGCCGCAGAACCTCGTGTCCTACCACCTCGGAAAGCTGCGCGCAGCGCAGGTCATTTCGGTGCGTCGGAGCTCGCACGACGCCCGTGGTCTGTATTACCGACTGGACCTCCCGCGATGCCAGGAGCTTCTTTCAGGCGCGGTCCATGCGCTGCACCAATCGCTGGAAGTCACCGCGATGACGAGCGTCCGCGAGCCTGGGAGCGCGGTAAGGGGCACCAGCGTCCTGTTCCTCTGCACTGCGAACAGCGCTCGATCGCAGATGGCTGAAGGTTTGCTCCGCGCTGCCGCCGCAGATGTGAGTGTCGCCAGCGCAGGGAATAAACCTTCGTCCGTCCATCCGAACGCCATCCGCGCTATGAAAAAGCGCGGCATCGATATTAGCGGCCAGACATCGAAACACCTCGATGGATTCCGCGAGACCGCATTCGACACCGTTGTCACTGTCTGTGACCACCTGAAGGAGGAATGTCCGGACGTTCCGCGCGCTGGGCACGTCGTTCACTGGAGTATTCCCGACCCGGTCAGTGAGGGTGAGAATGCCGGCAAGCTTTCCGCCTTCGAGCGCGTCGCCGATGAATTGGCGGTACGTGTCCAGTATCTCATCCCCGTTCTGAGGGGAGCCTAGCCAATCGACGAATTGACATCGTCACTGCCAACACTGGAGACGGAGGAACCAATGGCCATCCGCGTCGGGATTAATGGCTTCGGTCGCATGGGACGCCTCGCGCTTCGCGCGGCATGGGGCTCATCCGACTTGACGGTCGCTCATATCAACGAAGTCAAGGGCGGCACCGCCACAGCGGCACACCTACTGGAGTTCGACAGCGTACACGGCCGCTGGGCACGCGACATCCACGAGACGGAAGGTGGGCTAATGGTCGACGGCGTGCCGATCAGCTTCACCGAACATGCAGGTCCGGAAATGATCCCGTGGGCGCAACTAGGCGTCGACATCGTCATCGAGTCTTCGGGGAAGTTCCGGACGCCGGAGAGCCTGCAGCCCCACTTCGACAATGGTGCTCGGAAGGTCATCGTCGCGGCGCCGGTGAACAAGGGAGCCTTGAACATCGTCATGGGCTGCAACGATGACCTGTACGACCCGCGCGAGCACCACCTGATCACTGCCGCTTCCTGTACGACGAACTGCCTCGCTCCGGTAGTGAAAGTCATTCACGAGGGCATCGGCATCGTCCATGGCGCAATCACGACGGTGCACGACGCGACGAATACCCAGGTGGTCGTGGATGCCCCGCACAAGGATTTGCGTCGCGCCAGGTCCGCGCTGACTTCGCTGATTCCGACCTCCACGGGCTCGGCAACGGCCATCTCGCTGATCTATCCGGAGCTGAAGGGCAAACTCAACGGAATCGCCGTGCGCGTGCCATTGCTCAATGCTTCGCTCACGGACTGCGCCTTCGAAGTGAAGCGAAAGACGAGCGTTGAGGAAGTCAACAGCCTCTTCGAGAGTGCTTCCAAAGACTCGCTCAACGGCATCCTCGGGTACGAGACCAGGCCGTTGGTCTCCGTCGACTACGTGAACGATCCACGATCGTCAATCGTCGATGCGCCATCGACGATGGTGGTGGACGACACCTTCGTGAAGGTCATTGCTTGGTACGACAACGAGTGGGGCTACGTGAATCGGCTGGTCGAATTGACCGGCCGTGTCGCGCGTACCCTGCCAGGAGGCGCCTGAGCATGGCCACCGGCGCGGTCGAGCAGGTGAAGGGAGCTTCAGGCCACCTTCGAAACTACATGCTTGTCACGGGCGCCTACTGGGCGGATACCCTCACCGATGGCGCGCTGCGGATGCTCGTCCTCCTGTACTTCTATCAGCGTGGCTACTCTGCGCTCGAAGTCGCCATGCTCTTCCTGTTCTACGAGGTCTTCGGGATTGTCACCAATCTCGTCGGCGGCTGGATCGCGGCGAGACTGGGTTTGAAGTCCACCCTATTTGCCGGGCTGGGTACGCAACTTGTCGCCCTCTCGATGCTCATGGCAGGCGCCGGGTGGCTCACGGTTCCCTACGTCATGGTCGCCCAGGCGCTCTCCGGCATCGCCAAGGACCTCACCAAGATGAGCTCCAAAAGCGCTGTCAAGCTCCTCGTCACCGACGACTCTCAATCGACCCTATTCAAATACGTCGCCGTGCTTACAGGCTCAAAGAACGCTTTGAAGGGGATCGGCTTCTTCGTGGGTGGTCTCCTGCTCTACCTTGTTGAGTTCCGTGCTTCGGTGCTCGTCCTCGCGATCCTCGTGGCCACGGCATTGGCTTCGACCGCAATCCTGATGCGCGGCGACCTCGGAACCGCGAATAAGAAGGCCAAGTTCCAGCAGGTCTTCTCGAACAACCGCTCGGTGAATCTCCTCGCCGCCGCCCGCGTATTCCTCTTCGCATCCCGCGACGTTTGGTTTGTCGTGGGTCTCCCTGTCTTCCTGCGTTCCGTGATCGGCTGGAACTTTTGGCAGGTAGGGGCATTTATGGCTGTTTGGATCATCGGGTATGGGGCGGTGCAGGCTGCCTCCCCAATGATCTTGCGCCGCTTCTATCGTGACTCCGGCAATGCTCCAGATGGAACCACAGCGATGTGGCTAGCCTTAATACTGGCTGCTTTCCCCGCCGGGATTGCATTGGGGCTGGCGGGGGATCTTCCGGCGGCGTGGATCATTGTGGTGGGTCTCATCGCCTTCGGAGTCATCTTTGCGCTCAACTCGGCGGTGCACTCCTACCTGATTCTCGCGTACACGGACAACGACAAGGTCGCGATGAACGTGGGCTTCTACTACATGGCCAACGCCTGCGGACGGCTCGCTGGTACTGTGCTTTCAGGGATTCTCTACCAGCAATACGGGCTGGAGGGATGCCTGTGGGCGAGTGCTGGCATCATACTGGTGGCCGGCGTCATCTCGTCCTTGCTCCCATCCAACCGCAACGCCACTGTTTCGCTGGCGGCGGCAACGGGTGGAGGCGATTGACCTGAGCGCCTGGCTCGCCTCTATGGCTACGACGACTTCTTGAGATGACGCCGACCGGCCGGTTCAGGCACGACGGTCGGCGCCAAGCGACACTGGAGGCGCCTTTTTGCACAAGACAGCCACTCGTCCCGGGCAGTTCGAGAGTTCGGTGCTCAGCCAGCTTTCCACGCTCGATAGGTTTCTGCCGGTCTGGATCGGTCTCGCGATGGCCGTTGGCCTCGCTCTCGGACGTATCTTCCCGGATCTGAACGACCAGCTCGACCGGGTGAAGGTCGACCAGACCTCGCTGCCAATCGCTATCGGCTTACTCGGGATGATGTACCCGGTGCTGGCGAAGGTGCGCTACGACCGGCTCGGCTCAGTTACCGCCGACAAGCCGCTCGTTGGCTCGTCGCTCCTGCTGAACTGGATCGTCGGCCCGGCCCTCATGTTCACGCTTGCCTGGGTTTTCCTTCCAGACCTGCCTGAGTTCCGCACCGGCATCATCCTGGTAGGACTCGCCCGCTGTATCGCCATGGTGCTCATCTGGAACTCACTCGCCTGCGGTGACACCGAGGCTGGCGCCGTCCTGGTCGTGCTCAACTCCGTGTTCCAGGTCGCGGCCTACGCTCTGCTCGGCTACTTCTACCTCGAAACCCTGCCCGGCTGGCTGGGCCTTGAACAGACCGCGATAGACTTCCAGCTCTGGGACATCGCTAAGTCCGTCATCATCTTCCTCGGCGTCCCCCTCGTCCTCGGCGCGCTAACGAGCATCATCGGCCGCCGTAAAAAAGGCCACGTCTGGTACGAGCAGCGCTTCCTTCCCCGGATCGGGCCATGGGCGCTGTACAGCCTGCTCTTCACAATCGTTGTACTCTTCGCCATCCAGGGTGATGCGATCACATCGCAGCCGTTCGACGTGGTCCGCATCGCGGTCCCGTTCCTTGCCTACTTCGCCCTGATGTGGACGGTTTCATTCGCCTGGGGACGCGCCCAGGGCCTCGATTATCCAAAGACTGCGACCCTCGCGTTTACGGCGGCGGGCAACAACTTCGAGCTCGCCATCGCGGTTGCGATCGGGACCTTCGGCGTCACCTCTGGCCAGGCGCTAGCCGGGGTAGTTGGCCCACTCATCGAAGTGCCCGTGCTGGTGGCGCTTGTCTATGTCTCCCTGTGGGCAAGACGCCGCTTCTTCGCTGCTGAACGCGGCGAACCGGCCTCGGCGCAGGCGTAGGTCGGTACTGCCGAAGCAGTTCGTGCTGGAGCGGCACGGATTGGCCGCCGTTCACGGAGCGCCAGGCACAACAAACAGCCCTCTTTCGACGGATGCAAAGGAGGCAGAACCTCCCCTGCGATCCTAGTGTTCGATCAGATTTCCGGCGGACGATTCCGAGGCACACCGAGCGCTTCGGGTAAGGTGGCCGGCGTACATTTCAGCGATTCGATGACCACGTCAGCTGGCGCTCAAGTGCCGCTTTCTTGGACGGGAAGAGCTCGGAGGACTTTGGCAGCGAGACGCGTCCGCGGCCTAGAACATATGTTTTGGTCGCTCCGCGGTCCGGGGGGAAAGGCCGAACTTTTCTGCGTTTCGAGGCCACCCTCAAAGTCAACTGCAACAAAGAGCGAACCTGGCGAGAAGCGGCACACTTCTCCTGGGAGGCGATGCCTTCAGCCGAGGTGTCGCAACGAACCGAGCCGCGGTGCGTCACGCTCGCGAATGGAAGGCGTCGATGAACCAGCGCGGGGAATCGAGGGCCGAGCTCGCGCGGCGGCTTGGTGTCTCGCTAGCTCGTGTTACGTAGGTTCTTCAGGTCTTGGACCTGGACTCGGCGGCGTTGGAGATGTTGGAGCGGAACTCTGAACCATCGCGGGCGTCCGAGCGCGCATTGCGATCACCTAGGCGCCTGTCGACCGAGGCGCAGTGCGAGCAGGTGGCAAGGTGGTCTGCTTCAAGTGCAGGTTCGGCGTAAAGAGCTCCCGGTGCCCGGCCGTGAGCAGTAGGCACCGACTTGCCACACACACAGCCGAAAACAGCAGGCAGCGTAAGTCGCCAGGAAGCAACGAGTGCGATCCGAGTCGTCGTCGCACTTCCCCAGACCGCGGCATAGAGCCCGTTTCAAGCTTCGCTGGGTGCAGCGGGGCCACACCCATGACATGACCCTCGCAGGCCCAGCAGGGATCCAGCGGTTCGTGGGCCAGGGGAAGCCCGAGCAGTTCGGACGCGGCAACCGCACGTTCTCCGTGCGTCAGAGGCGCGAGCGATGGCCGACTCTCTGCCTCGAGCGAAAGCTCAGCCATCGGCTGGAAGCCGGCCCGCGTCATTCCTACCGCCGAGGGCAAGTTTTCGGGCGCGTGGATTATCCACAGCCGCGTCGCCGACGGGCACTCTTGCCGGACGATTTCGGCTAATAGTCTCGGATAGAGGCCGCGGCCCCGAAACGCGGGCAATGTAGCGAAGTCCCACAGGTACCGATTCGCAGGCGGTATCTCGAAGCTCAGCCCGAGCTCGCCGATGGAGCCAGTTCTTTCGGCAATCCACCCGTAGGCGGCCGGTACGCCATCAACCCGCGCGACGTATGGGCGATTGGCGGCGCCTCTGCGCCGAGCGATCTCATCCAGCGGCAGGGTCGCAATGCAGGCCACGACCCCATCATCGGGCGGGCATTCGACCGCGAGCCCCGTGACCGATTCGATCGACGGCTGCCGTCTTCAAACCACCACGTTGCCAGCACCATTGTTCACTCCTGAGCGCTTCGGATGTTCGCCGCGACCGCGCGGATTGTCGCCATGAGCTCCTCGTCAATCATTTGCTTCCCGACCACGCCGGCGGCGCCGAGCCTTGCTGCTTCCGCCCGAACGCGAGCGTCGTCGTGCATCGTCAGGAAAATCACCTGAGTTCCTGGATCACTCGCCAGGATGAGAGCTGCGGCGCTGAGCCCATCGAGTCCAGGCATGCGAACATCCATGAGGACCAGGTCAGGTTTCAGTCTGCGGGCACTATCAACGGCGCTGAGGCCGTCCGGAGCCTCGCCAACAACCGCAAGGTCGGGTTCGGCCCGCAACCTCAACGTGAGGCCGCGGCGGATCGGCCTCTCATCATCGACAATCAGTATCCGTGTCGGTGGCATGCGCATAGGCTGGACCTCGACGCTGACGCTCGCATCGTGCACCGGGACAACCTCTCGCTCCTACGGCCGACTACCAATGAGTCATCCGTTAGGAGGATGATGGATCTCCAGCCCGATGCTAGGCTCCACTCAAATCTGCCCCGGGACACTGCCTAAATGCCGATTCGTGTCCTCATCGTTGATGATCACTCTGTCGTACGGCAGGGACTGCGACTCTTTCTTCGCACGGATCCCGAGCTGGAAGTCGTCGGGGAAGCGCCTGACGGCGCCCAGGCCCTTATCCGCGCTGCCGAACTCCGGCCCGACATCATTCTGATGGACCTCTTGATGCCGGTGATGGATGGCATCGAAGCGATCGGCAGGCTGCGCCAGGACCTACCGGAGACTGAAATTATCGCGCTGACCAGCGTCCTCGAAGATAGGTCCGTGGTACGGGCCGTTCGAGCCGGAGCGATCGGGTATCTCCTCAAGGATACGGAGGCCGACGATCTCTGCCGGGCCATCAAGGCAGCAGCGGCAGGCAAGGTTCAGCTTTCCGCCGAAGCCGTCGAACGGCTCATGCGAGAGGTCGCGGCTCCAGCCAACCCTGATCCGCTGAGCGAGCGGGAGATCGCCGTACTCAAGCTGCTCGCGCGCGGAGAGACGAACAAGGAGATCGCGCTGGGGCTTTCGATCCAGGAGACGACGGTGAAATCCCACGTCAGCAGTATCCTGGGGAAGTTGGGTGTCCCGAGCCGGACCCATGCAGCTCTGTACGCTGCGCGCATTGGACTGGCCGAACTTGCGAGTACCCCATGACGAGATCACCGGCAGGACCCGACCTGGCCTTCGGGGACGCTATGCACGGCGAGCCCGGCGACAGCGCGCACCGGTATCGTGCGATCTTTGAGGCAAGCCGCGAGGGGTTGTTCATTGCAGACGTTCAAGGCCGGATTCTCGAGGCAAACCCCGCGTTTGCGGCTATGCACGGCCAAGACGAAGTCGTGGGCATCCTCGTCCACGATGTATGCCCCGAGCTCGGGCAACTCATGGCGTCAGCGTCTGTGGGACTGCGTCCGATGCGAACAAGGCATCGCCGTGCGGACGGAACTACGTTCGAAGCAGAAGTGACCTGCCGGCCAATTCAGTGCGGCGCCGGGATGGCCACGCTTGGGGCCGTCCGCGACATCACCAAGCAGGCGCGGATCGAGCAAGTCCTTGAGGACCGCGTCGCGGAGCGGACCCGCGAACTCGAAAGCCTCCTGCAGGTGGCGCGAGCGGTCACATCGACCCTCGACCTGCGGGAACTGGTTCGCCTCGTGCTGACCGAGCTGCGGGCCGTCATCGATTACAGCGCGGCATCCCTGATCCTGATCGAAGGCGACGAGCTTGTAGTTCATGACCTTGTCGTCGACCCGGAGCGGGCGGGAAAGGGCACGCCTCAGACCGGCGCCCGTTTCCGCATCGCGGAGCTAACTGCCAAGACGCACGCCACCGAGGTGCATCCCTCGACACTCGACTACCCCTGCGTGCAGGTCGCCGCGAGCCAGGACTTCTGGGACGACATCGGCCGCGCGCAGACTGTGGTGATCGAAGATGTCCTGACGAGCGGTGGCGCCATCGCGAACGCTTATCGCGAGGCCATGGGCCATCTGCTCCACACCGAAGCGTTCGCCTTCATTCGAACGTGGATGGCGGTCCCGCTCATGGTGAAAGGTGCGCCGATCGGGTATTTCGGCGTCGCGAACGACACCCCGCATTGCTTCACGGACAAGCAGGTAACGATTGCGAAAGCGTTCGCCGATCATGCATCCGTCGCCATCGAGAATGCCCGGCTCTACGAACAGGCGCACGCCCTCGCCGTCCTGGAAGAACGGCAACGCCTCGCGCGCGACCTTCATGACTCGGTGGCACAGGCTATGTACGGGGTAGCGCTGGGAGCCAAGGCTGCACGCAAGTACCTCGACAAGGACGTCGAAGCAATCGAACCGATGGACTACGTTATCTCGCTTGCCGCGGCCGGCCTGGCAGAGATGCGCGCCCTCATTTTCGATCTCCACCCCGGCGCCATCGCTGAGGAAGGGATTGTCAACGCCGTGAAGCGCCAGGTGACCGCTGCAGAGGCGCGTCACGGGCTTAGCGTGGACTTCAACGCGGTCGAGCCGGAGGCCGACCTGAAGGCTAAAGAAGCCGTGTATAGCGTGGTCCGCGAAGCGCTGCACAACGTGGTTAAACATGCGCAGGCGAGCAACGTCACCATTGCGATCGACGCCGTCGATGACAAGCTGAACTTCGCGGTCATCGACGACGGCATCGGATTCGACCCGGCGGCGACGGGCCCCGGCCACATGGGACTGCAGTCGATGAGGGAGAGGATCGAACGGATGGGCGGGACCATTGCGATCGAGAGTGACCAGGGCCACTGGAGCAAGGTCGCCGGCTCACTCCCGCGCTAGAAGACCTACTAATCTGGGCGGCGCCCGCATCAATTCTCGGTACAGTTGAACTCTCCAGGAGCGATTCGTCCTCGCGACTTATGGCGGTGCCCCGCCAAGCCGTCAGCGGCCTGCAACAAACGGGTCCATCGCTCCGGCGCGTTAAGCCAAGACGCAGCGACATGTGTCGCCCGGCGCACGACGCCAAGCGCCACCTCCGCCATCGTCGCGTTGCTCCGTCGATGCCTGGCCTGTGGTGAGCGATGTCTGCCGGTTGGGAGGGCCGCTGGGTGGCGGGATGCGCGATAGTTGGTACGCAGACCTGGAGCCCCACCGTTCCGACGGGCACTTAACGGCCACGAGCCCCACGGCCATCAGCAGGTAGCCCGCCCGCATGATGTTCAGCCGGTACGTAGGCAGCGAGCCGACCGCCGCGGACCGCAGCGAGTATGGGCCGCCGCCCGCGGGGCGAGATGTGCGATTTCGGCGGTTGGGACCGTCATGGTGTGCTCCTTCCTCGTGAGTGAGCCGGTCAGAGCGCAGCGCGGGGACTGCCTACACGAGCGAGATGGCCACGGCCGGAACGTAGAGTCCGAGGCCGTAACGGTGTGGGTGCCCAGGTTCCGGAGCCGGCCGCCCCAGGGGCGGGGGGTCATTGCGCCCGCAAATGCCGGCGCCGAACGCCGGGTGCATGACGAGCCAGGGGGCGAGGACCGAGCCGAACCCGACGACGAGCGGCGGCACGATGTTCGGCAAGCCCGCCCAGTCGAAGCCCCCACAGCGCGAGGAGGGCGGCCGCGAACGCCACGCCGACCGTGTAGTGCGCCACCCAACCGAGGGGCCGTTCGCCTCGGATCGGTGTAGCGGAGGCGATGCGTGCTTGGACGAAGCGGCCCGCGGGAAGTGTCCGATCCAGCGGCCGAGCATCGCATAGTCGAGCGTGGCGACGTGGAATTCGTGGCGCAGCACCAGGCTCCACGCATCAATGAACGCGGAGCCAGGCAACGCCGAGGAAGGCGGCGGTTGCGAGGTTGTCATTCATTGTTCGAGTTCCTGCCTGGCATGGTTGGCTTGTCCGAGGAAACCGACAGGGAGGTCGTCGTCGAACTCCCCGTCGCGCTGGAATCACGCGTCGCGCCTCTGGAAGGCCACGTACGCGGCGCCCACGATGGCGAACAGCCAGGTAGCGGCAAGCAGCGCGGCGAGCGGCGGGGCTGAATATGGCGGCGCGCTCATCATCTGGCCGAGCGTCATGCTGTCGAGGGCGCTGCCCGGGAAGAGGCTGATGATGTGCTCCTGGCCCCAGGCCGGCATGAATTCGCCGAAGATCTGGGGAAGCCAGAGAAGGCCAAGGACGGTGGTAATCCCGCCGGCGGTGCTGCGGAGCAGGACCCCAAGGGCGAGGCCGATGATGGAGAAGAATGGCATCGTAGCGCCGAGCCCAAGCACGACCCACTGCGCGTCGGTCTCGGCGAGGGTCGTGGTCGGGAAGCCATACGCTCCCAGCAATGCCTGTCCGACCAGGAACATCGCGATGGTCGTGAGCATGCCAAACGCGAGGATGGTCAGCGTGACAAGCAGCAGCTTGGCGAAGAGCACCTTGTGCCGGGCTGGCGTCGCTATCAGCGTGAGCCGGATCGTGCCACTGGAATATTCGCGGCTGACCGCGAGCACGCCGAACACCGAGTAGACGATGAGGGCGAAGACATTCCCGACCATCGAAAACAGGATGGGGTCGAACTCCTCGGGCCATGCGGTGTTGGTAGCGCCCATCGCCACGCTGGCCACGGCGGTCGTAGCGACCGAAAGAAAGAGGCCGAGGCCGAGGGTGAGGTACGTGGAGCGCAGCGTGGCCACCTTGGACCACTCCGCACCCAGGGTGTTCCAGAAGCTCGCCGGCGGCGTGGTGGCGGCTCCCGCGAGGGGGGTAGTCGAGGGTATCGTTGCTGTTGTCATGGTCGAGTTTCCTTCGGTTGCTGAGTTGAGCGGTCTACGCGACCGCGGCGATTTTCTTGGCGTCGGCCTGGTATTGCAGGCTCGATTCCGTTAGCTCCATGAACGCTGCCTCCAGGCTCGCCCGGCGCGTCGCAAGCTCATGGACTTCGATGCCGTTGGCGGCGGCAAGGTTGCCAATTTGCGGGGCCTCCATGCCCGTCACGCTGAGGGCACCCTCGGCCCTGGTGACGATTGCGCCCGCCCGCTCCAGCAACGGGGCGAGGTCGGCGGCGCGGGGCGAGACCACGCGGACGTGACTGCTCCGGCTCCGCTGCGTGAACGCAGCGATGCTCTCGTCGGCGATGAGCCGTCCGCGGCCAATCACGATGATGTGGTCCGCCGTCTCTTCCATTTCGCTCATGAGGTGGCTGGAGAGGAGGATGGTGCGTCCGTCGGCGGCCAGCTGCTGAAGGAAGCTTCGGATCCAGCGGATGCCTTCGGGGTCGAGGCCGTTCACCGGCTCGTCGAAGATCAGGATGCGCGGGTCGCCCAGCAGTGCAACGGCGATGCCGAGCCGCTGGTACATGCCGAGAGAGAAGCCGCCGACGCGCCTCCCGGCCACATCCGCCAGACCGACGATGTCGAGCACATCGCCGACCCGCTTTTCCGGAATTCCGCCGGCCCGGGCAATCCAGCGCAGGTGCTGTTGGGCGGTATGGCCGCCGTATGCGGCTTTGGCATCTAGCAGTGCGCCTACCTCGTGCATGGGCGCCGGAATGTCCCGGTACGACCGGCCGTTCACCGTGACTTGCCCGCTGCTCGGGGTGTCGAGACCGAGGATCATGCGCATCGTGGTGGTCTTGCCGGCCCCGTTCGGGCCGAGGAACCCGGTGACAATGCCGGGCTTAACCGCGAACGAGAGGTGGTCCACGGCGACCGTATCGCCGTACTGCTTCGTGACATCGTTGACTTCGATCATGGCTGTCCTTCTTTCCTATTGGCTCGGTCGACCTGCACACGCGCCGAATCGAGACGATCCGCATTCCCAGGTCCCGGATCCGCATAAGGAGTCCGTGTAGGGCGGAATGGTCGACGAGTGGGTCGGTCAGGGTGGTAAGAAGACATCGACGGAGCTTCGTGCTTTCGAAAACGGTCTTACCGGGCTGGTGCTACTCATGATTGTCTCGCCGCCGTACAACGAACGGCTGGCGCGGCCACTGATAGCCAGTGCCGCAAAACGAATGGAGATATCACGGGAGCCTCCTCAGGACGTACTTGCTACGCGGTCACTCTGCCAGCGGGGCACAGGGGACGAAATCGTCAGGTGGAAGAGTCTTCTCGGGCGCTTCGGAGGATCCCCGATCCTCCGTTAGAAGGAGGCGGAGCCGCCTGAACCGGAGGTGGTATCGAATCGCCAGCAACTGGCGCTTTGACGTTGCCACGCTCAATCCCAGCGTTCCGGCCGAAGGCCCGCGTAAAGAGGGCCGCCCCGCGCGTCGGCCCTCTTTACCACTCGACCACCCCACTAATCCACGCGCAGCGTCGTCCTCATCCCTTCCTGGGTGTGGCTGATGTATCCGCCATCCACCTCGTCGACGATGTCGCAAAGCAGCTCATACTCGCCCGCTTCGAGGTTGAGGTGGAGCGTGGCGCTCCCTGCGGTGGGGATGTTCTCCGTCCGGCCCACCATCTCGTAGTCGCCATCCGAGGCATGGCGGAGAACCACCAGGTTGTGGACGCTTCCCGGTTCACCCTCACCATGCGCCCCGTGTCCATCCTCCGCTGGATGGACCACGATTAGTGTGGTCTCTCCGGCGGAGACGGACTGCCGGTCGGGCCGTACCCTCCAGTTCGTGAGTTCCACCCTGAGGGCATCCTCCGGGACCACGACGGAATGGTCGTCGCCGCCCTCGTGGCCATCGTCGTTGCTCTCGCCGAACCAGCCCCGGTCGAGGCCGGTAAATACCGTCAGGGGAAGAACGAGGACGGCAGTCGCTACGACCATGGCGAATAGTGGCGCCCGGTTGGCAGTGACGAACGACCGACGCGGTCCGCCGTACTCGTTGCCGCTCGTCGTGGCGATCGACTGACTCTTCGTGCGCAGCCGGAGGCTGTTCGCCATCACACTCACCGAGCTAAAGGCCATTACGCCGCCGGCGATGATCGGGTTAAGCAGGGCCAGGGCGGCCACCGGCAACGCTACGACGTTGTAGCCGAACGCCCACACGAGGTTCTGCCGAATCGCGGTCAGCGTGGAGCGGCTTAACGTGATCGCCTCCGCTATCTTCGACACATCGCCGTTGAGGAGTGTGATGTCGCCGGCCTCGATCGCCGCGTCTGTGCCGGTGCTCATCGCGATGCCGATGTCTGCCTGAGCCAGAGCCGGCGTGTCGTTAATCCCGTCGCCCACCATGGCGACGGATAGGCCCTCGGCCTGCAGCGACCGCACCAGCTCAAGCTTGTCTTCAGGGCGCGCGCCCGCTCGAAACTCGGTGATCCCAACGCTCGCGGCGACCGCCGCCGCAGCCCGCTCGTTGTCACCCGTCATCATGATCACGCGAAGGCCTAGCTTATGAAGGGCCTCGACCGCGCGCGGCGCGTTCCGCTTCACCTCGTCGGCGATTCCCACTATGCCTTCGATGCGCCCATCGACCGAAGCCAGGATGACCGTCCTTCCCTGAGATTCCAGAGACCGGACTCGTTCCGCCACGGACGACGAGATGGAGACGCCATGCTCTTCGAAGAGCCGCGAGTTTCCAGCCAGGACTACGTCACCGTCCACGACGGCCCTGACACCGCGTGCAGTGATGGCCTCGAATTCAGTCGCTTTGGCGAGGTCATGGCCCTCGTCAACAGCGGCGTCGACGATCGCTCTGCTGAGCGGGTGTTCGCTTCCTGATTCGGCCGAGGCGATCAGCCGAAGAAGTTCGCCACGGGCCAGGGAACCGAAGGCGACGACGTCCGTGACCTGCGGCCGGCCTTCGGTCAGCGTGCCGGTCTTGTCCAAGACAATCGCGCCAAGCCCCCGGGTGCGTTCAAGGACCTCCGCATTCTTGATGAGGATGCCGCGCTCAGCGCCCATCCCCGTGCCGACCATGATCGCGGTTGGGGTCGCAAGACCAAGCGCGCACGGGCAAGCGATGACCAGGATGGCAACCGCTGCAACCATCCCTGTTTGCCAGTCGCCACCGATGCTGCCCCACGCCAAAAAGACCACTCCCGCGAGCGCGATGACGATCGGGACGAACACCGCTGCCACCTGGTCGACGAGCTTCTGGATGGGGGCCTTCGAGCCCTGGGCCTCTTCCACCATTCGAGCCATGCGGTTCAGCGCGGTCTGTTCACCCACTGCCGTTGCCTCAACGTAAATCAGGCCGTTCTGGTTTACCGTGCCGCCGATCACGTGGTCGCCAATGCGCCGCTCCACGGGGATCGCTTCGCCGGTGATCATGGCCTCGTCGACCGTGCTGTGGCCCTCACGGATCACGCCGTCGACGGCGATCCGCTGCCCCGGCCGGACGATGAAGAGGTCGCCTAGCTTCACCTCCTCGACGGGAATTTCCGTCTCGGTGCCATCCCTGAGGACGGTTGCCGTCTTTGCGGAAAGTCCGAGGAGCGAGCGAATCGCACTCGACGCAGCCCCCTTCGAGCGCTCCTCGAAGTACTTGCCCATTGTGATGAAGACGAGCACGGCCGCGCTCACGTCGAAGAACATGCTTTCGTGACTTCCGCTCGCTACCACCCACACGCTGTAGCCGTAGGCAACGCTCGTGCCGAGGGCGACGAGGACGTCCATGTTGGGGTTTAAGTGTCGAAGGCTGGTGTAGCTGCCGCGGTAGAACCGCCAGCCGAGCCCGAGTTGCACGGGCGTGGCGAGCGCAACCAGGAGCCAGCCGGTCAGATCGCGGTCGCCGTTGATGTGCATCCCGGCGATG
The DNA here is from genome assembly GCA_017308185.1 of bacterium. Taxonomy (GTDB): domain Bacteria; phylum Chloroflexota; class Dehalococcoidia; order Tepidiformales; family Tepidiformaceae; genus JAFKFP01. The sequence goes on from JAFKFP010000106.1 coordinate 21,580, forward strand.
TCCATGGCCATTGCCAGCACCACGGTTGGAATGGCAAGAAGCGCACCCGCGATGAGCGTGATAAGGGTGGCGCGCGCGTGGTTGGCGCGCACCGATTCGCGATCGTTGTCGGCGGACGATGGCTGCGCCTGGTAGCCGGCCTTCTCCACCGCGGTCACCAGGGACTCGACCGGGACTTCACCGGCGAACGTTACCCGCGCAGTCTCAGCCGCGAAGTTCACGCTGGCCGTTTCTACGCCTTCTACTTTGCTGAGCGCGCGCTCCACGCGGCGCACACACGAGGCGCAGGTCATCCCGGCGATATCTAACGTTACTGCTGGACCTGAGTTCTCCACCTGGTCCTCCTTTCGGCGGTGTTCGACCGCTGTCGTACGAAGAGACGCAATCGGCGGTCCCCGGTTACACCACCAGCCGCCCGTCTCGTGGAATCGTTTTGCGTCTGCGCTCGGCCAACGGCCATCGAATTCGTGCCGGCACTGCGACGCAGTCTTTCCCGGTCGCTGTAACCACACCCCACGCTCTACGTCTCAACTCGCGAAGGGCGTACCGCCAATGAGCGAGCCCAACGGAGATATAGACATGGAAACCACCCTTAGCGTCCCCGACATCACCTGCGGCCACTGCGCCCGAACCATCACCAGCGCCGTTGAGCCCCTCGACGGCATCCGCTCAGTGAACGTCGATATCCTCAGCCGCCGGGTGAGCCTGGCGTACGACCAGCCGGCCGACCTGGAGGCTGCGGTGAACGTCATGGCTTCGAAGGGTTACCTGGTCGCGGGCGGGCAAATGGACGAGCAGCAGCGCCGCGGAACGTCCGTGGACCCCGTGTGCGGAATGAGCGTCCGCGTTGAGGGTGCGGCCTTCACGACCAGCCGCGAAGGTGTTGACTACTACTTCTGCTCCAGCGGCTGCCAGCAGACATTCGAATCCGCTGAACCGGCAGCGGCACAGGAACGTAGTACAGGCTGCGCCTGCTGCTCGCCCGCCTAATCCACTTCGCCCAAACCTTCCTTGGTGGTGTCGTCATGCTCGCTGCTGAATCGAAAAACACTCGGCAATCGCTCGCGGTCCCGGCGTTTCGCACCACCGCCGTTACCAAAGCCACAGCGGATCTGGGAGACCTCCTCTGGAGAGCGTCCCAGGATGCTGACGACATCCTCTTCCGGCCGCCCGACGAATGGTGGCCGCTCTCCGGCTGGTCCCACGTCAGCTCTCTCCTCTGGCGTGGGCCCCTGCCGGTAGGCATCGCGGGGCTGGCGCCGTCGGCGTTCCCGGGGCGAGCCGAGGCGCGCCTAGGCCTTGCACCGGCCACGCGAACGCCGACATCCGCCCGCCACGCCGTTGAGGCTGCACTTCAACTGGCCGCTGAATCGGGGTACGAGGAACTGGTGCTGGCGCTGCCGGGCGCAGCGGCCTGGGCTCGGGCTGCCGCGAGCGAGGCCGGTTTCGAGCCGAGCCACACATTTCAGGTGCTCGAACGGCCGGCGTCGGTTTCGTCTCGTCGAATCGAACGCAGCCTTGAGTTCGAAGCCGTTGGCAGCGAGCGGTTGGACGAGCTGCTGGCCGCTTTGAACGCAGCATACGAGGGCAGTCCCGACTTTGTGCCCATCGCCCGCGCGACACTGGCCGCGGAACTGGCCATGGCGAAAAGCCCATTCGTGGTCGCGAAGGGCGAGTCCGGCGAGATCCTTGCTACCGCCCACTTACGCTTCTCCGCAACGGCGACGAACCCCTCGGGCGGGCCATACGCCTGGGTCTCGAACCTCACGGTTTTGCCGGCTGCTCAAGGACTGGGCCTCGGCCGGAAGATGATCCGCCGCGCCGTAGCGGAGCTTCATGCGATGGGTGCGCTCTCTGTCACACTCGGCGTCGACTCGCGGAACCTCCGGGCGGTGCGCCTGTATGAGAGCGAAGGCTTCCAGTTTGTCGGCGAACTCGTCTTCTGGAGTCGGCGCGTTCCGTCCAGGCGAACCGATCCGGTACGCTGATTCAAGTGCCGTCTCACGGCATGGGGAGCAAGGATGACGTCGCCTACCGCTGAACAGCAGCCTATGGAACACCTGTACGAGAGCCGGCAGAGATTCGTGGAGTACGTGCGCCGTCGCGTCGACGACCCGGAGCTAGCCGAGGACATCGTTCACGACAGCCTGCTGAAAGCACTGAAATCCGCGCCAGAGCTGCGGGACGACGAACGCCTCATCCCATGGTTCTTCCGCATCCTGCGCAACGCGGTTGTCGACGAGTACCGCAAGCGCGATGTCGCGCGGCGGCATGTGCAACAAACCGACGAACTGCCGGACCTGCCCGATCTGAGTGATGAGGAAGAGCGGACCATCTGTGCCTGCTTCCAGGCCCTGCTTCCCTCGTTGAAACCCGAGTACAGCGATCTCATTGAGTCCTTGGATCTTGGCGGGGAGCAGCCCGAGGCCGTCGCAAACCGGCTTGGCATCACCCCGAACAACCTCAAGGTGCGGCGCCACCGTGCGCGGCAGGCGCTCCGGCAGCAATTGGAGAACGCGTGCGGTACATGCGCGCAAGGCAATTGCATCGGAGATTGCACTTGCTGATCCTTACGGGGCCTCAGTCACTCGACGGTCAACAGCGCGTACATTCCCTCCTCGTAATGGTTCACGTCGTCGCCATCGACGACGAGGCATGAGAGTTCGTAGCGGCCGGGTTCGAGTACCGCCTCGCCTGTCTTTTCTTCGCCGACCTTGATGTCCGCGAGATTAAGGACCGGTGCGCCGAACTTCGTCTCGCCGACATCCGCTCCGTCCTGCAAGCGCGCGACGACGAGTTGGTGTGTTGCGCCGGCCTCACCTGCACCATGGCCCCCATGCGCTTCTTCTTCGTGAGTTGCCCTGAATGACACAGTCCCCGCCTTGACCGTCGCCGAGGAGGGTTCGACGGCCCAGTTCTTGAGGTTCACGGTGATGCTCGTCGCGGACCCGCCGTCAGCGACCGACCTCGTCGGAGTCGCGTCCGTGTCGTCATCTCCTCCGCATGCAACGGCCAGTGCGGTCAGCACGGCCAGGCCCGCGCCGAAGAGGTAGAGCTTCGTGTTCTTGTTCATGAGGTTCCTACTATGAATGGTAGTAGCTACAGCTTACGGCCGGTCGGGGAAAGGACAATGCTTGCGCCTCGCCTGCAAGCCAGACCGACCTGCGTTGGCCTCACCTTCCCTTGACTGCGGCGGGCTGTGGTCCCTAAACGCCCGGCTGTCTGGTGCTGGCCGGAGACCGGTGGTGACGGGCCTCAGGCTCGAGTTGCCTCAGCCACTCGTTGGCGTCGAGTGATGCCCCTCATGCTGGCCGGCTCCCGGGGCGCCGGGCGGCATCACTCCATCCAAACCCAGGAAGCCCTCCATAGCCGCCATCATTCCGTCCATGTCCGACATGTCCATGGGCATCCCTGCCGCGTGGTCCCCCATTGCGTCGAGCATGCGCTGATAGGCGTCGTCGCCCAGGACATTCTTCATGTGATCCTGCATCATGTGATCCTGCATCGCTGCGGGATCCATCATCTGCCCCATGGGCATGGCCTCCGCCGTGCCACCGTGATGGTATTTACCCGGCATCTGTGCGAACGACACCCCTGCGACCACGCCGACCGCCAGGACCGCGGGCACTGCAGCTCCCACAAGAAACTTCTGTGCCCGGTTCATGTTCTTCTCCTTCTCCCCGCTCAGCAGCAGGGGCAAGGTTCGCGGCTCTCGGTTGCCCGAAAGCCAGTTCGTTCGATGGCAGCAACGATCTCCTCAAGCGCAACGACTTCGGAGAGCAATTCGACACAGACCGCCTGGCGAGGCTCATCGAACCGGGCGGCCGTTACACCGGGCGTTGATCGCAGCACCCGAACCAGCAGGTGTCCGCCTCCGCAGTCCGGTTCGAAGCCAAAGATGCGCAGGCGGTGTTGCGAGATTCGCTGCATACAATGCCCTCCGTGGTTCATGAACTTTATGTGGGCGAAGACCAGCCCCACGATGACGAGGATGGCCAGGCCCCAGGCGATGGGTCCGCCAACGGCGCTCGCGACCGAAATCGCAATGGCCATCTCCACAGACATGGCCATCACGAGAATCGCCATGCTGAGCATCGCGCCCGCTGTGTTGTGGTGACCGCTCTCGTGTCCGGTTTCATGTCGCTGTGCCACTTCTACTATCCCCTGTCGTAGGATGATTAAAGAGTCGGCTCCCGGCGTTCCGGCTCCAAGGACCGATCGGCCCCGCGGAACGGGCCATCCGGGCCAATACGATGAGCCAGCGAGGTGCGGTGGCAGAACGGGTCAACGTTTCACCCGCCGGTCACGCTGGGATTGACCGTGGCAACGTCGAAGCGCGAGCAAAACTGGCGCTTCGACACCAATTCTGGTTCCTGCGGGCTGCGCCTCCTTCTAACGGAGGATCGGGGATCCTCCGAAGCGCCCGCGAAGACTCTCCGACCTGCCGATTTCGTCCCCAGGCCGCGCTGGCAGAGTCACGGGGACGCAAGCGCGTCCTCAGGAGGCTCACGTGATATCCCAATTCGTCCAGCCGAAGGGGCCACCTCGGCGTTCGGAAGAACCAGTCCACGCCGGCCGGCCGCTGTAACCGAAAGCCGGCTCCCACGTCTCCTGATGTGAAAGCAGAACCGGCCCGACGACATTGGTAACGTCGGCGGGCTGACCCGAAACGAGGACGAAATGCCTGAACAGGACCACAGCCAGCATCGCGATCACTCGCAGCACTCCGCCCCGGAGCCCCGACGGGCGTCATCGGCGGATCCGCATGGCGTGCATGCCGGCCACGGCGATCACGTACCCGGACCGACGGCCGCCGCCCCCGACGCCGGTCACACCGATCATGCTGGGCATGGAATGCAATCTCCGTCGCCGGCCGCTCGGGTGGGTCATGGTGAGCACGCGCAGCACGCCGCGGACGCAAGGTTGGACGAACACAAGGGTCACGGCGGAGGGCATGACCACGCTGCAATGATGTCCGATCCCCGCATGGCAGCGGCTATGGAGCGGGACATGCGCAACCGCTTCCTCGTCTCGTTCCTGCTGACGATCCCGGTGATCCTCTACTCGGAGCTCGGCGAGACAATCTTTGGCGACATGCCTCCGGCGCCGTTCGGGCTGAGCATGGAATGGATGGGCTTTCTCCTCGCGACGCCGGTCGTGCTCTACGGCGGATGGGTGTTCATTCTTGGGACTTACGACGCCCTCCGAAGCCTGCGGCTCGACATGTCAGTCCTGATCTTCACTGGCGTGGCGGCCGCCTACCTGTATTCGGTCGGAGTGACTTTCACTGGCGGCGGCGAAGTGTTCTACGAAGCCGCGGCAATGCTCATCACGTTCGTGCTGTTCGGCCACTGGATGGAGATGCGCAGCCGGCGCGGCACCACGGACGCGCTCCGTGCCCTGCTCACGCTCGTCCCGGAGCGGGCACTGGTCGTCCGGGACGGTCAGGAGGTCGAGGTCGACACGGCGGAGGTCGTGCCCGGCGACCGCGTACGCATCCGGCCTGGCCAGCGCGTACCGGTCGATGGCACCGTGCTCGAAGGCCGTAGCTCCATCGACGAATCGCTGGTGACCGGCGAATCCCTCCCGGTCGAGCGCCGCGAAGGGGACCAGGTAGTGGCAGGCTCGGTGAACGGTGACGGCCTCCTGCTGATCGAAGCCGTGGGGACGGGCAGCGAGACGGTGCTCGGACGAATCATCGAGCTGGTCCAGAATGCCCAGGCGTCGAAGGCGCCGGCCCAGCGAATCGCCGACCGGGCCGCGGCCGTCCTGGTCGTGGTGGCAGTGAGCTCCGGCCTGCTGACATTCGCGCTCTGGATGTTGCTGGATGGTGACACGACCACAGCGCTGCGCTTTGCCATTGCCGCCGTTGTCATCGCTTGCCCGGACGCCCTCGGGCTCGCCACGCCGACCGCGGTTGCGGTCGCGACGGGACTCGGCGCCCAGCACAAGATCCTGATTAAGGACGCAGCCACGCTTGAGCGGGTGTCGGCGGTGAATGCCATCGTGCTCGATAAGACCGGCACCATCACAGAAGGGAAGCCCCAGGTCGTGGAGATCGCGCCCGCGGACGGATGGGACAAGCGCATGCTGTTGCGATATGCAGCGGCACTGGAGCAGTCGTCAACGCATCCGCTAGCGGAGGCAGTCGTCAACGCGACCCATCCCCTGGGGCTTCATGAGCTACCAGCATTCGAAGCCGCCGAAAACGTGCCCGGGTACGGCGCGAAGGGAGTCGTCGAAGGCAAGCAGGTTCTCGTCGGCAATGTGGATCTGCTTCGACGTGAAGGCGTAGCGGTCGGCGCTCTTGAGGCAGAAGCCGACCGAATCGCGACCGCGGGACGCACGGTCGTGGCCGTCGCGGTCGGCGGCGAGCCGGCCGGAGTGATCGCCCTTGCGGATGTCGTTCGCGCTTCTGCTGCCGGGACGGTCCGGGCGTTCAAGGATCAAGGAATCGAGGTTGCACTGCTCACGGGCGACAACGAAGGCACGGGACGCGCGGTGGCCGCGCAGGTGGGCATCGACCGGGTGTTCGCCAACGTGAAGCCGGCGGATAAGGCCGAATACGTGCGAAGACTCCAGGCCGAGGGCAAAGTGGTCGCGATGGTTGGCGACGGCGTCAACGATGCACCGGCACTCGCCGCCGCCGATGTAGGCATCGCGATTGGAGCGGGCACGGACGTTGCTATCGAGACCGCCTCCGTCGTGCTCATGCGAAGTGACCCCGTCGACATCCTCAAGGCAATCGACCTGAGCAAGGCAACGATGCGGAAGATGAAGCAGAACCTCTTCTGGGCTTCGATCTACAACGTGCTCGCCATACCCCTTGCCGCTGGCATCATCTACAACAGCACCGGCTTCCAGATTCGGCCAGAGATCGCGGCACTGCTCATGTCAGTTTCCTCCATCATCGTGGCCACGAACGCGGTGCTCCTCCGCCGCCAGGGTCAGCACATGGACGAGGTCGAGCGGGAAGTCGTCGTCCAGACGCCCGCGCAGCTGCAGAGTGCCACCACATGAGGAAGACAGCCGAACTCGCCCTGGCATTGCTCGCCGCCGCCGTCCTGACGGCGTGCGCCGACGATGGATCGAATAACACCGCATTCGAGACGGGCGGGCCTGAGAATGGCCCGCCCGAACTCGTGCACGTTCATGGCCTCGGAGTGAACCCCGCCAACAACATGCTCTACGTGGCAACGCACAACGGCCTCTATCGTTTGAACGAGGGAGTCCCAGAGTTGGTGGGCGGGCGATATTGGGACGTGATGGGCTTCACCGTCCGGGGTCCGGACAATTTCATTGGCGGCGGCCATCCTTCGCTCAACGAGATCCGCGAGGGCAGGTACCCACCGCTGCTTGGGTTCATCGAGACGAACGACGGCGGTGCTAGTTGGGAAATCCTGGCGATGCGCGGCGAAGCTGATCTCCACGCCTTCGCAGTGGATGGGGATGCGATCTATGCGGTCGACAGTACAAGCGGCCGCGTCCTTGCAAGTTCGGACGGGAGGTCATGGGAAGCGCGGTCCGGAGTGCGCGCATTGAGCCTTGCCGCGAAAGAAGACGGCAGGATCCTCGCCACGACCGAGGTCGGGCTGCTTGAATCTACCGATGGAGCGAGAACTTGGACTGCCCCCGCCGGCGCCCCACCGGTCCTGCTTGTCGCGAGTCAGCCAGGTACCGTTACTTGGGGTGTCAGCTCCGACGGAGGCGTGTTTCGCGATGGAGGCGAGGCGGGTTGGCAGAGGGTAGGGTCGGTCGCGGGGCGGCCTGAGGCGTTCGGTGCGTCCGCGGATCGGTTGTTCGCCGCCACCGGCGAGGGGATCTTCGAGTCATCCGACGGCGTTTCCTGGATCGAAGTTTACGCGAACCCGGAATAGGAAATGAGTCTCACGGCCCGAAGCAAACTCGCATCCCTCGTTAGTTCAACTTGCGATTCGATATTCTCTATGCCGGAGGTCTCTGATGGCTCATAACGACCACCAACGAATGCAGCACGGTGAAGCCAACAGACAGAAAGAGACGGACGACCGGTCAAGCGGACACGACGGCGACCGTGCCATGTACTGGCGGCTGGGCATCATGCTCGGCGTGTCCCTGATCTGGATGTACGGCGCGATGTTCGCGATGGTGAACACGTTCTCGGACGTCTATATGAACCTCAACTTCTTGTACATGGCCGTGCTCATGGCAGCCCCCATGGGCATCTTTGAACTATCGCTCATGTCGACGATGTACCGGGACAGGCGGTTGAACGTCGCAGTTCTCGCCATCAGCTTCCTGATCACTGTTGGCAGCTTCCTGGCAATTCGCACCCAAGTCGCCGTCAATGACGAGCGATTCTTGGAATCCATGATCCCGCACCACTCCGGCGCCATCCTCATGTGTGAGGAAGCATCGATCAAGGACGAGCAGGTCCAGGACCTCTGTGATCGCATCATCGAAAGCCAGCGAGAGGAGATCGCCGAGATGGAGGACATCCTCGACCGGCTCGACAATTGATGCCGCATCCTCAACGCCGTGAGCCATTGCACCGCTTCGCGGCTGGTTCGGCGCACAGCGCAGGCACTGACCGCACCTCCATAGACAGGAGAATCGAATGAGCGATCAAGAACCCACGCGGCGAATCTCCACCGTTCGCGTCTCCGCACGTGGTCAGGACTACCGGGTGGTCCAGGTCATTGGCAACCTGTTCATCTGCACGAAAGCGAACGGGAGCTGTTGCTGCGGTTGGGAGGAGAAGGGCCGCATGCCGTTTGCGAACGAACTGTGGTCGGACGAGTGGGAGCGCCGCAGGATTCGCAGTCGGCTGCACCTCACCTTCACTGGTTGCCTTGGTCCGTGTATCGCCGGCAACAACGCGCTCTTGCAGCTGCACGGACGCTCCATCTGGCTCAAAGACCTGAACGATCTGAGTCTCGTGCCGGCCGTCTTTGACTTCGCTCAGCAGATGCTCGATGAGGGCAAGGTGCTTCCGCCGCCGCCCGAGCTCGCCGATCACGTATACGAGCGCTATGGCCCTCCGCCCACCGAGGAGTGGTTCGAGCTCGTGCCGTCTAAGCAGGACGGGGACAACGGGCTGGCTCGCCTCGACCCGGTCTGCCTGATGGACGTGGATCCCGCAACCGCGAGGCACACGGTCGAGTACCAGGGCCGGATCATCGCCTTCTGCGCGCCCTCCTGCAAGAAGCAGTTCTTAGCGGATCCCCAGGCCTATCAACTGACAGGCTGACCAAGAGCCCAATCCCGGACACAAGGTGTAACCGCCCGCTGCTCCACACGTCTCCTGAATCGAACGGCCGAACGCATCTGCGAAACGGGCCCGAAGCACTCAGGAGAAGCAGAACAATGGCAACCACAAGTCCGGCGCGACCGATCGCCCAACAGCGCACCGCCGCAGAAGTCATGGAGGGCCGCCGTTGGTGGGCTCTCCTGGTGCTCTGCGCGGCGCAGTTCATCGTCATCGTCGATACCTCGATCGTCGCGATCGCACTTCCGGCGATTCAGAGCGACCTCAGCATCTCGTCCAGCAACTTGCAGTGGGTGTTCAATGCCTACGTCGTCGTGCTGGCCGGGCTACTCCTCCTCGGTGGAAAGCTGGCCGACATATTCGGACAACGACGCATCTTCCTGACCGGGTTCGCGATCCTGACGGGAGCATCGCTGGCCGCTGGACTGGCGCAGTCGGGGGAGGCCCTCTTCGCCGCTCGCGGCGCAATGGGCCTCGGAGCGGCACTGATTGCGCCATCGGCTCTCTCAATGCTATTCGGCATCTTCGGTTCCCGGCCGCACGAGTTGGGTAAGGCACTCGCGTTCTTCGGCGCCGCCGCGCCTGCCGGCGGTACAGCTGGCGTATTCCTTGGCGGCGTCATCACCGAGTGGATGGACTGGCGCTGGACCTTCCTCATCAACATCCCCGTGGGCCTGCTCGTGCTCGCGGTCACTTCCTCGCTCTTGCCAGCCGGCATCCGGCGCGGCGGACGCCTCGACATCATAGGCGCCCTCGTCGTGACCGCCGCCATGATCATCGGTGTCTACGGGGTCGTCACGGCGCCCGATACGGGCTGGGGCTCGACCCAGACGATCTCGCTCCTGGGTGGCGCTGCTGGGCTGCTCGCCGCCTTCGTTGTCATCGAAGGGGTGCAGAAGGAGCCGCTCGTGCGGCTCGGTATCTTCCGGGCACCGAACCTGTCTGCCGGCAACATCGCCATGGCACTACTTGGCGCCGCGTGGATTCCCCTGTGGTTCTTCTTGAACCTCTACCTCCAGCAGGTCCTCGGCTACGGCGCCTTCGAAAGTGGCCTCGCACTCCTGCCGATGACCGGCGCGATCATGCTCCTCATGGTGGCCGCCACCGGACGTCTGACGGCCATCTTCGGCATCAAGCTGAACATCGCGGCGGGCATGGTGTTCCTCGTGGCCGCACTGCTGCTGCTCGCCCAAACGCCGACTGACGGTGAGTTCCTGCTTCACGTGCTGCCGGCGTCACTGCTGGCCGCGGTCGGCATGTCGTTCGCCTACATCCCTGCGATGATCGCCTCGACGGCCAGCGCGCCGACTGAGGACTCCGGTCTCGCCTCCGGGCTCGTGAGCACGACCTACCAGGTGGGTTCGGCCCTCGGACTCGCGGCGATGACGGCGGTCGCACAGTCGTACACCAACGGCACTGGTCTGACCGACTTCAACGACGGCTTCCACGCCGCGTTCTACGGCGCGGCGGTGGTCGCGGTAGTCGGTGGCCTGGCAGCCCTCGCGTTCATTCGGACGCCCCGCAAGGGATAGCAGAGAGAGCCGGGTTCCCGATTAGGCGGCAGCACAAAGGTGCTGCCGCCTGCCTCTGTATGGCCAGTTGCTATTGACATGTGACCATTTGGTCACGTACGGTCCCGACCGTGGACGATGAGGCCGTCTTCAAGGCTCTTGCCGACCGGACCCGCCGCCATCTGCTGGATCTGCTCTTCGAGCGCGACGGCCGCACGCTCAGCGAGCTCGAGTCCGAGGTAGAGATGACACGGTTCGGAGTGATGAAGCACCTGAAGGTCCTCGAAGAGGCGGGCCTCGTCGCCACGCGTCGGTCAGGGCGAGAGAAGCTCCACTTCCTCAGTCCCGTCCCTATTCAGCTCATCCACGACCGTTGGATCGACAAATACACAGAGCACCGAATCTCAGCGCTCGCCGATCTCAAGACAAAGTTGGAGAAATCGGAATGACATCTGCCACGACGGCAACGACGACCCAGGTGTACCACGTCTTCATCCGGGCCACGGCACAACAGATCTGGGACGCGATTACGAAGCCCGAGTTCACCTCGCAGTACTTCCACGGCTCCCGGGTCGAGACAACAGCCCTGGCGGGCTCGCCGATCAAGTACTAGGCGCCCGATGGCACAACGCTCTGGGGCGACGACACTGTGATCGAAGCGGATCCGCCGCGGAAGCTGGTCGCCACATGGAGCTCGCCCTGGGACGAGGAGGCGGCCAAGGAGGAGCACAGTCGCGTGACGTGGGAGATCGCCGAACGTGATGGTGGCATGTGTCTGCTCACCGTTGTCCACGACCGCCTGGAGAACGCCCCGAAAACGGCCGCGATGATCGCAGGCGAGGGCTGGATGCTAGTGCTCAGCGGGATGAAGACGCTGCTCGAGACGGGTTCGCCGCTACGCTCTACCTAAGCTGCGAGCTTCCATAGCGTGTGTTTGGATTAGTGGCGTCGGGACAGGACAACAAATTGCCTCACGCCCGGGACGTGTCGACGACTTGCAATAGTTGGTAGTTGCCGAGTCGTTGCAGCGATGGGTCGCTGGTAGAATTGGAACGATGTCAACCCACGGCGCCCACGACAATCACGACGAAGCCGGGCACGTGCATGCGCAGAGTGAAGGCATTCGCGGATTCATTTCTAGCATTGTTCGTCCCCACAGCCATGACTCATCGGACAGTGTTGATGACGCACTCGCCGGTTCCGCTGAGGGCATCAAAGCCGTCAAACTCTCGCTTCTGGGACTGGGAGTAACTGCCGCCCTTCAAGTGGTGATCGTCGCTGTCACCGGTTCGGTCGCGCTGCTCGCCGACACGATTCACAACTTCGGCGATGCCATCACGGCGGTCCCGCTCTGGATCGCCTTCGCGCTTACAGGTCGCGTGGCCAGTCGGCGCTACACATATGGCTATGGGCGAGCCGAAGACCTCGCTGGTGTCTTCGTTGTCCTGATGATCGCGGCATCCGCGGTCCTGGCGGGCTATGAGTCCGTTAGCCGCCTAGTAGACCCGCGTCCAATTCACAACCTGGGCCTGGTGGCTCTCGCGGGCTTCCTCGGGTTCATAGGAAATGAAGCAGTCGCGCAATATCGCATCCGGGTCGGGAAGCGCATAGGAAGCGCCGCGCTCATCGCTGATGGCTACCACGCGCGGACCGACGGCTTCACATCGATAGCGGTCGTGTTTGGCGCCGCTGGAGTGTGGCTCGGCATCAAGCAGGCAGACCCTATCGTCGGCCTCGCGATTACCCTTGCGATTCTCTTCGTCCTGAAGAGCGCTGTCAGCCAGATGTGGCGACGGCTGATGGACGCGGTCGAGCCTGAGATTCTCCACCAGGCGGAGGAAGCCGCGGCAGGAGTCCCGGGGGTAGTCGACGTTTCGCTTGTCCGGCCACGCTGGATCGGGCACACCATTCACGCCGAGGCGCGAGTCACGGTAGACCGCGAACTCTCGGTGGCTGATGGGCACCGGATCGCGGAGCAAGTAGAACACGCCATGGTGCACGCCGTACCGAAGCTCACCACGGTCATCGTCCATGTGGATCCGTGCGGGCACGATGGCTCGACCGCATACGGCGTCGATCATCACAAGGCCCATCTCAGCGCCCATTCTCAC
>JAFKFP010000329.1 GCA_017308185.1 bacterium
AGTCCCCTGCGCTACCGGCGGCAGGCCGAACTTCGCCGCAAAATCGGCGGATTGCCACAGCGTTGGCTGCTTCTGAAACACGAAGTTGGTGATGTTGTCGGCCGTCCGGAAGATGTGCCAGGCGTTGAACCCGATGCTGACCGTCTTGCCTTCGGGGAGCCAATTCGTCTGCTCCGGTGTGAGGTTCACGAGCGCTTCGTCGAACCAGTCGAACATCTGGTCGATTCCATCGATAAGTATATCCCGTATGTCGGTCATTTCCCCTCCAGCGGCTCAGATAGTCCGTGTAGCATACGCGCACTCGCGTGGCGGTGCCCGGCGGGAGGCGGTTCAGTGCCCTTCGCGGCGGCCATCTGCGGCATCCACGAGCGCATAGAGCGCGGACATCATGGGCACGTCCAGCCCAAGCTCGCGCGCACGAAGCAGGGGCGCATGGAGAATGCTCTCCACTTCCATGGGCTGGCCCCGGCGGAAGTCAATTGTCATCGACGTCTGGTAGTCCCCCATGGTGGCCGTCTGCGCAAACATCGCCGCGACGGTGGTCTCCTCGTCAAGGAGGCTAGCAAGTCCGAGCGCCGCCAGGTCGGCATTCGCCACAAGGACAACCTCACGCATCGCGCGCTCAGCCATGGCCCGCAGGCCCTCGTGCCCCAGGATGGCGGCCGTGCCGACGCCACCCGCGGCCGCGCTCAGCCCGTTGAACGGAATATTCCAGCAGAGCTTCTCCCAGCGGGCGCGCCGCAGGTTCGGGGCCACGGCTACCTCGATGCCAGCTCCTTCGAGCAGGCTGCGCAGATCATCCAGGGCGCCGGGATCATCCTCGAGGTGACCGATCGTCACCCGGCCGTAGTCGAGGTGGTGGACAACCCCCGGGGCGCCGCGATTGATGCACACGAACGCCATGCCGCCGAATACGCTGGCCGGAGGGAGCCACGTTGCGAACTGCTCCTCAACGCCGAGGCCGTTCATCAGTGCGAGCAGCCTCGTGTCCGGGCCGATGCATGGTGCGACGAGTTCGCGGGCTTGACTGAGCGCAGTCGTCTTAAGTGCACACAGGACCCAATCGACAGGTCCAATTTCCTCCGACGAGCGGAAGCAGCCCACGTCATCGATGCGGAAATCACCGCGGTGGCTGCGGATATCGAGTCCCTGGGCGCGCACGGCATCGAAATCGCGCCGCATGAGAAAGTGCACCTTGTGGCCCGCGCGTGCCAGCATGGCGCCGTAATAGCTCCCGACGGCGCCTGAGCCGATGACTGCGATCGCCACCATGGGACAAAGGATACGGCGTTTCGGCGATACGGCATGGGCCCCGTCGTGCCGCCCACCTAACGACGTGGAATTCGAGGCTGGTACACTACGAACGGACGTTCGCCATGAGCACCAACACACTCGCCACTGTCCTGCATGTCGACCTCGATGCCTTCTTCGTCTCGATGGAGTTGCTGCGTCAGCCAGAGCTATACGGGAAGCCGGTCGCGGTGGGCTGGAGTGGCAATCGTGGCGTCATCAGCACGTGCACGTACGAAGCCAGGGCGTTTGGGGTACATTCAGCGATGCCGTCGTCCCAGGCGAAACGGCTCTGTCCGGGCCTCATCTTTCTCGAACCGGACTTCGGCTACTACCAGGCCGCGTCTGACAAGTTTCACGCCATTCTTCGTGATTTCACCCCGGTTGTAGAGCCGGCAGGCGCCGACGAGGCGTACATGGACGTCCGCGGGAGCGAACGTATTCACGGCTCGCCGCGCGAGATCGCCGCCTCTCTGCGGTCGCGCATCCGCCAGGAGATTGGGATCACCGCGTCCGTGGGCGTGTCTGTGAACAAGCTCGTTTCCAAGGTGGCGAGCGATGCGGGGAAGCCCGATGGGCTGGTCGTGGTCGAATCCGGGGAAGAGGCCGCGTTTCTCGCTCCGCGGCCCATCCGCGAACTGCCCGGCGTTGGTCCGAAGACATCTGAGAGCCTCGCACGATTAGGCGTGCATACCATCGGGGACCTCGCCCACATGCCACTCGGGGCACTCGAAGCACGCTTCGGCCGGCATGGCGCTGGCCTCCGCCGCCGCGCACTCGGGGAGTTCGACGACCCGGTGCACAGCGGCCATGGAGCCGCACGATCGATAAGCCGCGAGACCACCTTCGACACCGACGAGGCGAACGCCGCGCGGATGCATGCCATCATCTGGGGGCAGGCGGAGCGCGTGGCAGCGGACCTTGCGCGGCAGGGCCGGGCCGGGCGCACTGTCACGCTGAAGTTGCGCTTTCCGCCTTTCGAGACGCTTACGCGTTCCGCCACGCCCGGTCATGGTCTTGAACGTTCCGAGGAAATCGCTGTTGCTGCGATTGCGTTGTTTGAGCGTGCCTGGAACGCGAACGGGCGCCGGCCCGTCCGCCTGGTCGGAGTGAGTGTAACCAACCTCCAGGCACGTGGCCGCCAACTCGCCCTCGGCGAACAGCCCGGCCGCGACGAGCTCGATCAGGGCATTCGCGAACTGCGGGGCCGCTTCGGCGAGGGCATCATCGTGCGCGGCGCCGAACTGCCCGCACGCGACAGCCTCCCTTGACATCGCTCGCGTGAACCGAGCATGATTTGCCGGATTTGATGGGGTTTGGCAAGTGGTTGATGCACCGGTCCCGAAACAGAATTGGCTTACGCTCGGCGTCGCGAGTGAACTCCTCGGTGTGAGCGAATCGACCATCCGGCGCTGGGCCGATGCCGGGGATGTGCGTTCGTTCCGCACCCGGGGAGGGCATCGTCGGATCCTTGAAGACGACTTGCGCCAAATCGTGACCAACACGGCAGCCGCTCCGTCGCACGATACCGACCGCGTGAGCGACATCGCTCTGGCGCGCGTCAAGCGGCGTATGAACCGGGGCCGCCAAAACCCTGCGATGGCCGCCTTCCAGGATCTCAACGAAGACACGCGCGATCGCCTGCGCCTGCTCGGCCGTCAACTTGTTGACCTATTCGCGCGTTACATAACGTCGGGTACGCGGCGCGAGCGCTTTATCGAAGATGCACGCACGATCGGCCGCGAATACGGGCGCGCATTGGTGGCGTCGAATGTCGGGCTCACGGCTGCGGTCAGCACGTTTAACAGCCTCCGCCGCTCGCTCGATGAAACAGCGTCGCAGATTGCCATGGAGTCGGGCCTTCCGACCGAGGAGGCTGTTGAGGCCGTGGAGAACATTCTGCAACTCGCGGATGTCGTCCTTGAGGGGATGGCGCAGGTCTACGAGCACGCCACGCTTCGGGGCGGCTAGATACGGGCATCGCACTCGAATCGACAATCACACGCCGGCAATCCAAAATCGCCGGATGGATATCGCGTCGCTCGACACCCCCTGTCTCATCCTCGACATCGACATAGTGGAATCCAACATCGCCCGGATGGCTGCGTTCCTCGAAGGCAAACCTGCCAAACTTCGGCCGCATTTCAAGACTCCCAAGACGCCCGAGGTGGCGCGCCGTCAACTTGCAGCTGGTGCGGTTGGCATCACCGTGGCGAAGCTCGGCGAGGCGGAAGTCCTTGCGGACGCCGGCATCGGGCCGATCCTTATGGCGAACCAGGTGGTGGGACCTGTCAAGATAGACCGGCTGATGGCACTGCTGGCGCGCGGCGCTGATGTCACCGTGGCCGTCGAATCCGAGTTTAATGTCCGCGAGCTCGCCGAAGGGGCCGCGCGGTCGAGGCAGCGGCCAAAAGCGATCATTGAAGTGGATAGCGGGATGCATCGCTGCGGCACGACGCTGCCCGCGCAAACGGTCATCCTCGCGCAGAAGCTGCAGGAAGCCGGGATTGAGTACCGCGGCATCATGGGATACGAGGGCCACGCTGTCCTGCTGCCCGATGAGGGTGAGCGGGCCGAGAAAGCGACCGCCGCCCTCGAAATCGTCCGCAAGCACGTCGAGGGCCTCGCCGAGGCCGGCCTTGCCCCCGAGATCGTTTCGGTTGGCGGCACCGGCACATTCGAAATCTCCACCCTGCCGGAATTCGTGACGGACATCCAGGCCGGCTCATACGTATTCATGGACGGGCGCTACTCACACGTGTTGCCGGGCCGCTTCGATTGCGCCCTCACACTCCTCACCACCGTCCTCACGGTGCGCGAAGACTACGCCGTGTGCGACGCGGGCATGAAGTCCCTCACGAATGAGTTCGGCTCGCCGCGCACCGCTGACGGCTCTATCAAAGCCGCCCGCCTCTCGGAGGAGCACGCCCACCTCACCGGCGAAGGCATCGCCTCCCTCCATCCCGGGGACCGCATCGAACTTATCCCAAGCCACGGCGACACCACGCTCAATCTCCACAGTACTTATCACGTCCGAAAAGGCAACGAGATTGTGGAGGAATGGCCGATCCTCGGCGCGCGAAAGTATCACTGACCAAAGGCCACGCGCGCCGCGCAGCGTCAGCGGCCGGCGACATGGGCGATCCATCCTCCGACGGGCGCCGCGATCGTCGCGGCATTCGCCAATGCTGCGCCGAGCCTGCCCGCCCAGGGTGGCCACGCACCGTCCTTGACGCGCAGGCGACACGCCGCCACGCCGAGACCGCCGCCAGCCACCAGCACCGCCGCCGACCCCACCGCGGCAGCCACCACGAGCAGGAAGAACAGCCATTCGGCGATGACCAGCAGCATCTCCGCTACCGCACCCCACGGCCCTGCACCGGCGTCAATCCGGCGACGAATGCTTCTACTGCGTGCGGAGACCGCAGCCGTACGAACGCAATATGCGCCCACTGCGGATCCTCCATCGCGGCAGCGTACCTGGCCCGCCGGCTGCGATGGTGGGTGACATTGAACGTGATGAGCGAATTCTTGTCCCAGAGCTTCAACTGGGGAAAG
>JAFKFP010000330.1 GCA_017308185.1 bacterium
GGCGCAATGGATGTTCATGATGGCTCGGACCGACCCTGCGGCGCCAAAGCATCGTGGCATCAGCTATTTGCTGCTCCCCATGGATTCGCCCGGGCTCACCGTGCGGCCACTCATCAACATGGCAAACGGTCATTCGTTCAACGAAGTGTTCTTCGAAGATGTGCGCGTGCCAGTGGCCAACCGGATTGGAGAGGAACATCGGGGGTGGTACGTCGGAACGACAACCCTCGATTTCGAGCGGTCAAACATCTCGAGGGCGATTCACGCTCGCAAATCGGTGCGCAAGCTCGGCGAGTTCGTCCGGGCGCGGGCTTCCAGCGGCGATGGCGTGCCGAGCGCCCACCGCCTCGAACTCGCCGACCGCGCGACTGAAACCGCGGTCTGCGAACTGCTGTCGTTCGTCATCGTGTCGATCCAGGCTCGCGGAGGCGTGCCGAACATGGAAGCGTCGATGTGCAAGATGTTCGGTTCGGAGCTGGCACAGCGGATAGCGGCAACGGAGATGCGCATCACCGGCCTCAACGGGCAGGTGCTCCACGGGTCCGGCCCAACGGCCTTCGGCCTCGACCCGAGTATGGCCTATATCAGCGTGATTCCCGCGACAATCGCCGCCGGTTCGAGCGAGATACAACGCAACATCATTGCTACACGCGGCCTCGGTCTGCCGAGGGGCTAGAATCCTACACATTCCATGACAGGAGAAGATTCCATGTCGTATGAGTACATTCTCGTCGAACGCGACGGTGACGTCGGCATCGTCACGCTGAACCGGCCAGAGCGCATGAACGCAATGACCTACCAGATGTCGCAGGAGTACAGCGATGCGGTCGCTGAATTGAATGATGATGCGTCGATCGGTGCCATCGTGATCACTGGCCGCGGGCGTTCGTTTTGTGCGGGCGTGGACATCTCGCGGTTTGAGGACAATGTGCGCGAACGGGATGGCCAGACGGTGACGCGGCCAGCGCCCCGCATCAACTGGGTGCAATACGTGCGCGATGCGAAGCCAATCGTGGTGGCCATCAACGGGCCGTGCATCGGCGCGGGCTTAACGCGGACGCTGCCGTGCGATGTGCGAATCGCCTCGGAGCGCGCGACCTTCTCAATGCGTTTCGTACGGGTGGGCATCGTCCCTGAGCTCGCGAGCACGCAGCTGCTTTCACAGATCGTTGGGCTTCAAAGCGCCATCGACCTTTCGCTGTCAGGGCGCACGATCGATGCTGCTGAGGCTGCGCGCATTGGGCTGGTGCTCAGGACGGTAGCGCACGACGAACTCATGCTCGCGGCGGTCGCGCTCGCGCGGGAGTATGCCCAGATTGGGCCTGAGTGCTTGCTCGAAACGAAGCGGTTGATTTATGCGAACTGCGTGGAGCAGGACATCCCGACGGTCCAGAAGCGCGAAGGCGAAGCACTCGCACGGCGCCGCGGCTCCGAAGAACAGCGTGAAGCCGTTACCGCCTTCCGGGAAAAGCGCGAACCACGTTTCCGCTAGGCGTCCGCAGGAGGACCTTTATGACTCAGGCCGCTCCAACTGGCGCCCTTTCGGGCGTGCGCATCCTCGATCTCACCCAGGTCATTGCAGGGCCGCTGGGCTGCATGCTGCTTGCGGACCTCGGCGCGGAGGTGATCAAGGTTGAGCCTATCGCAGGAGAACCATGGCGACTCACCGGCCAGTTTCTGCCCGGAGAGTCGAAAGCCTACCAATCGCTGAACCGTGGCAAACAGTCGGTTGTGCTCGACCTCACCCAGGAGTGCGCTCGGGAGGTCGTCCATCGGCTCGCGCGCGAATGTGATGTCGTCGTCATCAACTATCGTCCGGATGTGGCGGCCCGGCTGGGCATCGACTACGAGACACTGCGGGTGCTCCAGCCGCGCCTCATCTACGTCGACAGCACCGCATTCGGGCGTGAGGGGCCGTGGGCGCACCGGCCGGGGTACGACATCGTGGCACAGGCGGCTTCGGGCCTGCTGATGCACCGCATGCACCTCGACGACCGCGGCTTCCCGGGCCTCTCAGGTCCTGCCGCCCCCGCCGACTTCGCGACAGGATATGCGATCGCATGGGCCGTATGCGCGGCATTGTTTCATCGCGAGCGGACGGGACGTGGCCAGCTGGTCGAGACGTCGCTCCTGGCCAACGCGCTCGTAATCCAGGGCTCCTCGTTCATGTCGGTGCCCGCGGCAGATGCCGATGCGCGAGCAGAGTTCGCCGCGGACCTCGCGAACGCGCGGGCACAGGGCATTTCGTTCGACAGGTTCGTGCGGGAGCGGCGCGCGAAGTCGGCAAGCGTCATTGGGTTCGGGATTTACTACCGGGGCTATCTCACCGCCGATGGCGCCCTCGCGGTCGGCGCGCTGTCGCCTTCCACACGAGATCGGTTCCGGCTGGCGCTTGCGATCGAAGACCCCATGGAGCAGGCGACGGGGCCGGCGCCGCCAGAGGACGTAATCCGATCAATCGAGCAGATGTTCCGCGAGCGCACGACGGACGAATGGATGGAAGTCTTCGACCGCTTCGCCGTCCCGGCCAGCCCGGTCTGGTTTGTCGAGGAGATGTTGACGAACCCTCAGGTGGTGGAGAACCACTACGTCGTCGAACTCGACCACGACCTCTCAGGGCCGCAACAGATGGCGGCGCCACCCCTTAAGATGAGTGACACTCCGCCGTCGCCGCAGCACGCCTCGCCGCCACTCGGGCGAGACACGCGCAAGTGGCTGGACGAGCTGGGTTACAGCGAAGCCGAGATTGGCGCGATGCGAGACGCCGGCGCGATTCTGCTGGCGGACTGAGCTGAGAGTGCCGCGAAGCGAGGACGCGGCGAGTTCAGATGGTATCGATGTAGCGTCGTGATCGAGTGTCTTCGCCGCCCGACGCCGGCGACGCGTCAAAGAATCTATCGACGGTCATGCGCCCGTCTGGACGGGCCTCTCAGCAGCACGCTGCCCCTTGGCATTCTCCTTAGCAAGGGGTAACGCAGATTCAAATCCCCTACTTACCGCCGCCCTCACCCTTCTTGATGTAGAACGTCATGCTCTGCATCGCGAGCACCGGGTCGATGTGGCGGATGGTCACGTCGCGGGGCACGTGTGCCGATATCGGCGCGTAGTTAAGGATTGCATGTACCCCCGCCGCTACCAGCCGGTCCACGACGGCCTGCGCGTGTGCGGCGGGCACGGCTACGATGCCTATATCGACGTTGTGGCTCGTGATAAACGATTCCAACTCATCGATAAAATGCACGGTCACTCCACCCACGGTCTTCCCGACCATCGCAACATCCGCGTCGAACGCCGCGAGGATCTCGAAGCCCTGGGGCCGGAACCCGCCGTACTCCGCGATCGCCTGGCCCAGGCGTCCCACGCCTACAAGGCACACATGCCACTGCCGGTCGATGCCGAGAATCTCACGTAGCTTCGCGAGCAGGCCGTGTACGTTGTATCCGCGGCCCTGCTTACCGAACCGTCCGAAGTAGCTCAAGTCTTTTCGAATCTGAGCCGGCGTCACATCGAGCAGCTCCCCAAGCGCCTGAGAACTCACCACTGCTTCGCCCGCGGCCGCAAGCTCCGAGAGGGCGCGCGCATACACCGGTAGCCGGTTGATCACCACCTCAGGAATTTCGAGTGCCATTCGCCGTCCGTTTCGGTTGTGAAATCCGTAACTTGCGAACTATACCGTTACCTTCTTTGCGAGGTCAACGATGAAACAAGCTTGTCATCGGCGACGCCAGCGTCCCGCGTGGCGTCTTCGCTCGCTCCGTAAGTTGACCGCCATCCCCGCAACCATAACGATAAAGCTATCCCTCCCTGGAGTCCTTTTGTGAATCTCCGCATCCCCGGACCGACGCCTGTACCGGCTGACGTCCTCGCCGCAAGTGCCCGCCAAATGCTCAACCACCGCGGGCCCGAGTTCGCCCAGATCGTCCGCCGCGTCACCGACGGCCTCAATTGGGTCTTTGGCAGCTCTACCGACGTCCTCACCATCAGCGCCTCCGGCACCGGGGGGTTGGAAGCGGCCGTCGTCAATACGCTGAGCCCTGGCGACCGCGTGCTCGCGGTCTCGATCGGGTCTTTCGGCGACCGTATCCGGTCCATCGCTTCCACCTTTGGCGCCGACGTCGTGCCATACACCCTCGAATGGGGCGAAGCCGCTGACCCCACCATCGTGGGCAGCATGCTCGATGCTGACGCATCCATCAAAGCTGTCCTCGTCACACACAACGAAACCTCCACCGGCGTTACCAACCCACTGGAGGCCATTGCACGCGAGGTCCGGGCACGCGATCGCCTCATCATCGTCGATGCGGTCAGCAGCATGTCGTCGATCCCCTGTCCCGTCGAGCGGTGGGGCCTCGATGTCGTGGTAAGTGGCTCGCAGAAAGGGTGGATGGCCCCTCCCGGCCTCGCGTTCCTTTATATGAGCGAACGCGCGTGGGCCGCCAACGACGCTGCAACGATGCCCAGGTTCTATTTCGATGCGAAGAAGCACCGTGATTCGATCGAGAAGCTGCAGACGCCGTGGACGCCCGCGATGACCGTCTATTACGCCATGGACGCGGCATTCCCGATCCTGCACGCCGAAGGCCTGGAAGGCATTTTCACGCGTCACGAGGCCATCGCTGATTACGCCCGCCAGCGCGTGAAGAGCCTCGGGCTCAAGCTCGTGCCGGTGAACGAACAATTCGCTTCCAACACCGTCACCGCAGTGTGGTGGCCGGACGGAGTCGACGGCAAAGCCATCGCCAGGAAGGCACGCGAGGAGCATGGCGTTGTCCTCGGCGGAGGCCAGGGGAAGCTCGATGGCAAGATCTTCCGCATCGGACACCTCGGGTACGTTCAACAGTCCGACGT